>JAUIEE010000194.1 GCA_030428965.1 bacterium
CATCCAGCCGGGCTTGCCCCTGGCCCAGGTGGGCACCTCGGCCATCTACAACACCGACATTCGGCCCTACGACTGCTACCTCGAGAACACGGGCAAGCCCTACAACCCGAACGCTCTCAGCAACAACGAGGAGGCGCACACCGAGCGCTCCTTCGAGGGCCTGACCGTCGTCAAGGACCCGAACGACTTCTGCCGCTACCTGCGACCCGAGGACGTGCTCGGCATCGCGGTCAACATGACGAGCAGCCGCGTCGATCTGAACGCCCTCTCGACCCTGGGGTACGAAACGGACGGCGACAAGCGCAAGGAGACCCTCGAGCTGCTCGGTGTCTACTCGACGCTCGACGAGAACACCTCGGATCAGTCCTTCCTGGCGCAGATCCCCTCCGACGTCCCCTTCGAGTTCCACCTGCTCGACAAGGACTACGGCATGAAGCTGGTCGACGTGCGCAGCTGGCACAGCCTGAAGCCCCGCGAAACGCGCACCGATTGCGGAGGCTGCCACCAGCACGAGGCCGGCTTCGGGATTCCGTTCGAAGGCACCGAGGCCTCCCGCAAGCTCGCCATGAACATGGCCGAGACCACGCGCTGGGTTCGCTACGACGAGGATTGCAAGCCGGAAATCGCCGTCTCCAGCGCGCCCACCAAGGCGACGCCCGAGTGGACCACGGACATCTGGCCCGGCTTCGACCAGCACTGCGGCGGGTGCCACGATGCGAGCGTTTCCTCCGACACCGCGGCCCTGGCCGCCTTCGACTACGTCGACGAGAAGAGCGCCTACGACACCATGAAGCTGCGCAACTACGCCAGCAGCGAGCAAGGTGCCCTGGGCAGCCCGATCTTCTGGGCTGCCTACGGCGAACGGACCGACGGACGGAACAACTCTTTGCCCGAGTACCAGCCGAACTACCCGGCGGGCAACTGGGGCTACTTCTTCTCGGACGTGCACGCGAGCACCCCCGGACTGTGCTCGGCCTCGAACCCGACCTGGGCGCAATGGGTCGCGGACCTGGGTCTGTGGATCGACAAGCACATGCCGCGCGACACGGGCAACTCGGCCTACGGGGCCCAGTTCGACCGCTTCGCGCCCACGATGGACTTCGCCCTGCTGCCCGGCCGCGTGCGCATCGGCTACTGGGACAACAACGACAGCGTCAGCATTCAAGCCAAGCTCAACGGCGTCCCGATCTTCAGCCTCGCCGCCGTTCCCAACGGTTCCTACGACGTTCCGGTCAACGGCAAGCTGCGGCCCTCGGACCGCATTCGTATCACCGTGACCGACGCCGCCGGCAACCGACAGTTCAAGGAGAAGTCGGTACGCGAGCTCATCGGAGAACGCAGGCGCGGGACGCCCCAGAAGGGAGCCCGTCCCCAGGGCCCGCTGCCCCGCTAGGGTTCGGCCTGCGCCCCCCCGGGAGCTCCCCCTAGCTCCGCTTGGTGATCTCGATCAGGTGGAACCCGAACTGGGTCTTGACCGGGCCGTGCACGGTGCCCACCTCTTCGTTGAAGACCACCTTGTCGAACTCCGGGACCATCTGACCGGGGCTGAACTCCCCCAGGGCTCCACCTTCGCGCCCCGAGGGGCACTCGGAGAACTGCTTGGCCAGGTCCTCGAACTTGGCCCCCCCGGCGATCTGGGTCTTCAGATCGGTGCACTTTTCTTCGGAAGAGACGAGGATGTGGCGGGCGCTGGCGACGGTCATGGCTTGGCTCCTGCTGGGCTCAACGTTGAGACGAGCGCTAGAGCCTACGGTTTCCAGCCCTTGGGGTCGAGGCGGCCAACCGGGGAGAGCCCTCTCCGGGAAGCCCGTCCCGATCCCAGGCCGGCAACGAAGAAGGATTCATGCTGCTCCCCCTGATCCTCACCTTCCAGCTCGCACTCCCCCGGGATGAACCCGGGCCGCCCTACGAACGCTTGTGCGCGGATCTCCTTCCCAGCGCGCAAGCCGCGACCCGGGCCGGGGCCTTCGATGAAGTCGCTGGCGCGGGGGACATGAGCTTTCTGCCCGTGCTGGTGGACCTCTTGAGGTTCGCGGACACCCGCGAGGAGTGGTTCGGTGTGCTCGATGCTGCGGGCTCCCTGCTGGGCGAGGACCTGCGCCAGATCGAGAGGCCCTGGCGCACGTTGAGCCGCAGACTGGGAGCCCGGGACGACCTCCCGCTGCCCCGCGGCTACGCCGCCTGGAAGGGCGAGCTCCTGGCCCAGAGGGTCGACGAGCGCTTCCGCGACTTCCTGTACGACGGCGTGACCAGCCGTGTGCGTCTGGACGAAATCGTGTGGGGAGGCGTCGCGGTGGACGGGATCCCCTCCCTCGACCAGCCCGAGTGGTTGCGGGCGGAGAAGGCCAGCGCTCTCTACCCGCCGGAAGAGCCGGTGTTCGGCCTCGTCCTCGACGGAGATGCACGTGCCTTTCCGCTGCGCGTGCTGGACTGGCACGAGATGGCCAACGCAACGATCGGAGGCGAGCCCGTCGCCCTGGCCTACTGCACCCTGTGCGGAGCAGGGATCGCCTACCGCCGAAAGGTCGGGGACCGTGTCCTGCGTTTCGGCTCCTCTGGGCTGCTGCTGCGTTCGAACAAGCTCATGTTCGACCGGGAGACGAAGAGTCTCTGGAACCACCTGACGGGCCAGGCCGTCCTCGGCCCCCTGGCCAAGGAGAAGTTGCAGCTGGAGGTCCTGCCCAGCGTGGTGACGACCTGGGACGATTGGCGTGGGCGCCACCCCGACACGCAGGTCGTCTCCACCAAGACGGGGTACGCGCGCGACTACCGGCCGGGCGCCGCCTACGGCGACTACTTCGCCTCCCCCGAGACCATGTTCCCGGTCCCCGTGGACGGCAAGCTCGCCCCCAAGGAGCGTCTGTTCGTGCTACGCACCTCCACCCAGGAGCGAGCCTACGCCTTGGAGGGACTGCGTGATCGCAGGGTCACGAACGACACCCTGGGAGCGCGCACCGTCGTCCTCCTGGGCCCGCAAGCGAGCGATCCTCGGCCGCTTCCTCTGCCCTGGGAGAGTGCCTGGCGAGGGCGCTGGCCCGAAGCGCCTCCGGTCGCGCTCGGCCAACTCCCCCTGGAGCAGGCCCGCCGACTGCTCCTCGATCAGCCCTCCCTCTCGGCCTCCCTCAGCGCGGACGACTGGCTGGCCCTTGCGACAGCGGTCCGACAGGCCCTGCTCCAGGACCTCGCGGACGACCTGGACCTCTCCCTGCGCAACCAGGTCGCCACCCGCGCCCTGGTCGGCAGCATCCGCGCCTACGACCGGGGCCAACACACCTTCCGGCTCGGCGGCGACGAGCGACTGCGGGACGAGCGGGGGCTCGTCTGGCACCGGACCGAGACGGCCCTGATCGGTCCGCGGGGAGAAGAACTCGAGCGCCTGCCCGGGCACCTGGCCTTCGCCTTCGCCTGGGAGGCCTTCCATCCGGACGAGGACGTGGTGCCTTAGCCCAGGAGCCGCTCCTTCCGTTCCACCTGCCCCCGAAAACCACGTTCGGACCGGGCGGCCTGTAGACTGTTCCCCAGGGACTCTGCGCAGCGTCCCTCCCCCATGACTGCCTACAGCTCGGCCGAGGAAGCCTTCGCCCACTACGTCGCCCTGCGGGAGTCCAGTCGACCGATCGACTTCGAGGACTGGGTGTGCGACTTCCCGCAGTTCGAACCCGAGCTGCGCCGGCTGGAGCAGGGATGGTCCTCGTTCGAACAGGGCCTGGGCCTGGCCTTCGACCCACGGGCCCCTTCGTTCTTCCACCGTCCGGGCTCCCGTGATCTCCTGGCTCCCTTCCCGACCCTGCACTTCGTTGCGGGACAGGCCATCGGTGAGTTCCGCCTGGTGCAACTCGTCGGGCGCGGCGGCATGGGCGAGGTGTGGGAAGCCTTCCAGCCCGCCCTCGACCGCCGCGTCGCGCTCAAGTTCATCCGACCGGAGTACCTGAGTCCGCGCGCGGTGGCCTTCTTCGAGAAGGAGGCGCGGGCCGGAGGCCGGCTGTTCCATCCGGCCATCGTGACCGTCTTCGCCACCGGCGAGGACGAGGGCATCCGCTGGATCGCCCAGGAGCTCGTGGCCGACGGAGCCACCCTGCACGACTTCCTCCGAAGCCAGGCCTCGGCCCCCGACCTTCCGGCCGACTACGACCGACGGATCGCGGGGCTCTTCCTGCAGATTGCCCAGGCCGTGCAGCACGCCCACGAAGCCGGGGTCATCCATCGGGACCTCAAGCCCCAGAACATCCTGGTGACCCCCGACGACCGCCCCAAGGTCGGCGACTTCGGCCTGGCCCAGCTGATCGAGGAGATGCCCGAACGCATCTCCATGCAGGGCACCCTGGCCTACATGAGCCCCGAACAGGCGGCGGCCACCCCCGAGGGCATCGCGCCCACGAGCGACGTCTTCAGCCTGGGCGCGATGCTCTACGAGGCCCTCACCCTGCGCCGTGCCTTCCAGGGAGACAGCGCCTCGCTGCTCACCGCGGTGCGCAACGTGACGCCTCCCCACCCCAGGAGCGTGCGTCCGAACACCTCCTCCGAGCTCGCCGCCATCGCGCTGAAGGCACTCGCCAAGAAGCCCGCGGAGCGTTATCCGAGCATGCGGGAAGTCGCCGCGGAGCTGGAGCGCTACCTGCGTGACGAACCGGTCCTGGCGCAGCCGGTAGCGCCGTGGACGCGAATGGCGAAGTGGATGCGGCGCCATCCGACGGCAACGGCGGTCGGCGCGTTGGCCCTCGTGCTCGTGGCCAGCACGACCTACCTGGGCAACCGCTGGGCCGCCGCCCAGGGCGAGACCCTGGAGCAACGCAAGGAGCTCTTGCTGACCCGCGCCTGGAGGAACATCGACGTGGGTGACCTCGACTCGGCCGAGCTCGACGTCCAGGAACTCACGGCGCTCGACCCCAGCGATCCCCGGGGGCACCTCGTCCTCGCCTCGGGCCTGGCGCTGCGCTTCCGAATCCAGGAAGTCGAAGCAGCTCTCGAGGCAGCAGCCGCGGCCGGCGGATGGTCCCCGGACACCGCCACGGACGAGTCCGCGGAGACGCTGTTCATGGGAGCCCTGTCCGACTGGATCGAACAGGACTTCGGGCCTTCCCGCAAGGTGGAGGCTCTCTTGACCGAAGCGCTGCGCTTGGATCCGAAGTTCGAGGCGGCCCTGTTTCCCCTCTACCACGTTCGTCGTGAACTGGACGACGCTCCCGGCGCGCGCGAAGCCCTCATGCGCTACCGCAACGTGCTGCGAGTGGGCGACCCTCAGCTGCAACGGGTCGAAGCCCTGGTCGCCGAGCTCGACGGAGACCGATCCGAGAGCGCAGAGATCCTGCGTACCCTGAGGGCCGAAGGGGGCGAGCCTCTCTTTTCCCGCCTCCAGGGCCCACGGGTGCTGGGGCGTGTTCTGAGCAAGCTGTACCTGGAATCGGGCGACGTCGAAGAGCTGAAGGAGAGCCGACAGCTCCTGGAACGGGCCGTGGCAGAGGTCCCGAACGACTTCGCTTCGTCCACCCTGCTGGCCTGGGTCCTGATCCTCCAGCACGAAGCCAGCAGCACTGCAGAACGAGTCCCCTTGGCCGACCTTGCCTACGAGGTGGCCACCCGAGCCCACGAGGCCGCACCGCACTACCGCGACGCCGTCGAGGTCCGTGCCCGTGCCGCAGCCGCCAGGCTGCGCAGTCGCTGGGACGGTGAGAACTTCCCCCCGGAAGAGATCGTGGACGCGGCCCTGGAGGCGGTGGGCGAGCTCGAAGACCTGGACCCCGCCCACACGACGCCTGGCTGGGTCCGCTCCGAGATCCTGTGCATGCGCGCCAGCCTCGCCCTCCAAGAAGGTCGACTGGACGAAGCCGAAGGGCTACTCGAGGAAAGCGTCGAGACCAGCGCGCTGCAGCTTCCGGCCCGGGTCGTGCTCGGACAGCACGTCTACATGCGGTACGAAGACGACGCACGAGCCCTGCAGTTGTTCCAGGAGGCCCTGTCCATCTGGGAGCAATGGGCGTCTCGCTGGCAGGCCCTGGAGGTACGCATTCCTGAGGAAAGGCGCTGGCTGTTCGCCATCTACTCGTGGTCCTTCGCGGCCTGCGACCGCTCCGGGGACCTCGCCTGCGCCGCGGGGTGGGCCGACATGGCACGGACCGAACTGGAGGAAGCCGAACAACAGCTGCCCGACCTCTTCAGCTTCGCCGAGTTCCTGGGCACGGCCCGTCACCCTGAGCTGCGCGACTGCCAGCTCGCGGCACGGATCCTGAAAGAGAACCCCCGCATCGAGGATCTCTTCGGCGAGGATCAACCCCAGGTCTTCGCGGCCATCCGAAACTGTCCAGGCGGAGGCTAGGCCTCCTCGGAAGGCCTCCCTCCCTCCTGCAATCCCGCATCCTGGATTCCGGAGAAGGGCCAGTTCTTCAGCCACTGGTAGGGAAAGCGCATCTTCGGCAAGGCGACGACCGTGGGCTGGATCGTGTGCCACTCGTAGTAGTTCTCGTCGACCTTCTCGCGAGTCGATACGGCGACCAGGAAGCGCACCTCATCGAGCAGGGCTTTCCCATCGGTGGTCTTGATATTCAGCTTGAGCGCGGCCTGGGACGTGCTCGTGTTCGAGGGGTCGATTTCCACGGCCCAGCGGCAGGCCAGGGTTCCACTGGCCTTGTGCTTGTCCAGGACCGGAGGTGCGATGGACGGGACGCCCCCATCCAGGACGAACCCCGACCCTTCCGGGAAAACGACGTGCACATCGACCAGGTACTTGGGGTCGTTGTTGCTACCTCCCTGGTGATGAACATTCACGTCGACGGTCGTTCCAGAGTTCGTGTCGGTCGTGCTCGTCGATGAGTACGCAGGCATGGGTTCCCTCCTGGCCCCGCTCAGGGACCTTTCACGGTGATGATGCAGTGGGTGTGGGCAACGTTGCCCCCCACATCTTCGGCCACCACCTCGACGAGGTAGTGACCCGGTGCTTCGACCTCCCAGACCCCCTTCGCGTCGGGCGTGCTGCACAGATCGAAGTAGAAGTCGTGCACGCTCTCGTTGCCCTGGGAGCGCACTCCGTCGGGCGTGTCGTCCAGCCGATAGAGGTTCTCCGCGGCTCCCGGGGGGAGAGGCCCGTTCAGACGGACCTCGTTGCAGTACACGACCTCGAGGGGCTTGAGCCGCCGGTACTCCGCTAGCGTGGTCAAGGCGCCGATCCAGCGCCTCGCCGTCACGCTGATGCGCTGAGGCATCACCTTGTGGTAGGAGAACGCCGCTCCGTCCGGACGGGACGGAGAGAAGTCGTTGAGCCGGATCGCCATGGCGATCTTGCCGGTCTTCAGGACCAGCTTGCCCGTGGCATCCACCGGGAAGGGCTCGGTGTGAGAGGTCGGATCCTTGTCGCCGTCCTGCTGAAAGAACAGGATCTTCGGCTGGCCAGGCTTGTTCAGAAGGACGTGTTCGGGCTCCTCCAGGGCCGGACCTGTGATCTCCCCGAGATCCACCTTGGAACCGCCGCCCGATGGCGCGGTTGTGCCCCAAGCAAGACCTGTTCCGTCTCCATGGACGATGAGCCCATCCGAATCGGACCTGGCGGAGAGCATGGGCAGCGGATTCCATTGCTCGAGCTCTCCGTCTTGGTCGCACGGAAGCAGGTTGCCCATGGACACGATCGCCAGATGAAGGTGGCGGTAGTGGGTGTAAGGCAACTCCGCGAACTCGGACGGGGCCTGGGCTGGAGCCCACGGCAAGTACTCCGCCACCTCACCGATAACGAGCCCACGGGGAACGTACTGACCGCTGTACACGAAGACCTCGCCCACGTGCTGGTACAGCACGCCCCAGGAGCTCTCGAAGTCCGGGGCGATGACCAGGTAATTCCCGTACTCCCCAGGACCGTTGAACTTCTTGGTCACCACGTAGCCATCCGTGACCGCACGCACCAGTTCGCCCTTCTTGGCCTGGATGTCGATCCCCGGATGGGCGTAGTGAGCGATCACCTCCCCGCCTGGAGGCCTCACCTCGACCAGCTGCCCGTGGGTGTGAATCAGACGTCTGGGCTCGAAGCCGTGGCCCTGCAACGGCCAGATCCAAGGTCCCGAACAGCGTGGATCGGAGAACGGCGCATCCTGCGGGAAGAGCCAGGCGATCAAGTAGAGAAGCCAGTGCATCGCTCGTCCTAGAAGGAGGTGGCGGCCCGGACGTGATCTCGACCGACCAGGACGAAGCCACCCCGGGGCAGAGGATGGATGTGGGGCTGATCGAAGGTCCAGTCGGCCGTCTCGTACTCGTCCCTGCCGAGAACCTCTCCCGAAAGGCTCAGGTGTTGCACGTGCACAGCGGCCCTGGGGCGCGCCACCTCGCCCTCGGCCACCAGGCCGGACAGATCGTAACGCCCGACCTCCACCGTGCGACTCACCAGAACGACGCCAAGGTCGCCGCTGGCGGCGGATCTCACGAACCGGCCGCCGGTGAAGCGCTCGGCCGTCTGGGGAAGGGTGGCCAGGAGAGTCGCTTCCGATCCTGCCTCCATGGGGCGCATCCACGCCCCCGTCGGCGTGACGACCAGGAGGCGTTCGCCCTCGAGGTCCACGGATACGAGCTCCTCGGAGATGTCGAGGGTGAACTCATCCTGCACCTGCTCCCGTTCGGTATCGATGCTGGACACGCTCATCTGGCCCGAGCGCTGCACCAGGATCAGCGTGCTACCGGGGATGAAGTCTCCGGTGCAGCCATCGAGGACCCCCTCGAAGATGTGCCCCTGGAAGGAGACCTGCAGCTTGCCTCGGGACTGCACGAGCACGAGCTGGCCGTCCGACGACAGACGCACGAGTCCCTGCCGATCCAGGTTCAGGCTCACGGTGGCACGCTCCGCGCCGACTCTCCAGACCTCGATCCCCATGGGGTCGCTGGGCCTGGAGCCGTAGCGCAAGAAAGCCAGGCTCTCGCCGTCGTCGAGGATACGCACGTTGTGAATCCCGGGCCGCGTGACGCTCTCGTCTCGCCCGAGGAGTTGCACACGTGTCTCGCGTCCGGCCGGATGGTCCACGACCGCCGCGAGACCGGCACTCCTGGAGAACACGAGATACCCGGCCTCGAGCTCCTCGGCGAGACCCCGGGGCACGACGGTCCCGTCGGCTCGGAAAGCGCCGAGGGACCGGTCTCGGGCAAAGACCTCGACTTCCGTACCGTCCGAAACTTCCCGGATTGCGATGCCGCGCACGGGAGGTTCGCCGGACCGACTTGCGTAGATCTCGACCAGCTCGAGGCTTCCCTCTCCCCCTTGCGCTGTTCCGAGGAACAGAGCGGCCCATAGCAAAGTACTCCAGCCCATCATTCAGACGACCCGCCAGGGGCCTCTCCCGTTCAGTCCCGCGACGCTCCGGCTCGAAC
>JAUIEE010000627.1 GCA_030428965.1 bacterium
GACGGGGTGTCCCTGGTCACGGCGCATCTCGGTCGCGCTTTGGCGCGCGCCGGGCAGCGCGTCCTCCTGGTGGACACGAACGCAGCTCACCCCGATCTCCACCGTCTGTTCGGACTCGAGTTCGGGTCGGGGTGGAGCGAAGCCCTGGGCGGCGAGGTCCCTTGGCGAGAGGCCAAGCGCGAGACGGGAGTGGACGGCCTCGAGCTCTTGAGCCTGGGTCGCTCCGGGGCCGGTGGCGAGGATCGGTTGGCCAGTTCCGCCGCTGGAGAGCTCCTGGCGGAGATGGCGAAGGAGTTCGACTTCGTGCTGTGCGACGCGGCCGCCATGGGAACCAGCAGCGATCCGGCTCTCCTGGCCGGTCACCTCGGGAGCTACCTGCTCGTGGCCCGGGCGGACAAGACCCTCGAGGCGGAGGCGGTGGCTGTCACCGAGCGCCTCGTCCGGGCTGGAGCCCACGCCTGTGGGGTGGTCTTGAACGGCGTGCGTCGAGCCTAGCGTCCCATGGCTACCTGGGTGGTCGGGGACATCCATGGCTGTTCCCTGGAGCTCGAGCTCCTGGTCGAGAAGCTGGGGCTGGGGGAGGAGGACACGCTGGTTTCCGTCGGGGATCTGTTCCACCGGGGGCCCGACGCGGTCGGCGTGGCTCGCACCCTGGCCCGGGTCGACGCACGCTTCATCCTCGGCAACCACGAGCAGACCGTGCTTCGGCGGGTCGGCCTGGCCGGCTCGCTTTCCGACGGGTCCGATCGCCCTCCGCTGCGCACGCGTTTTCCCCCCATGGATGCCACGGACCTGGTGGGGGACGGCAACCGGCCCCTTCGGGCAGGGCCGCGAGAGTGCGAGGAGATCCTGGTCTTCCTCCAGGGGCACAGCGGGTGCTTTCTCTCCAGCGACTCCCTCGATGGAGCCGGTCCGAGTGCAGGCGGACAGGCTTGGTGGGTCGTGCACGCGGGCTTTCCGACGGACAGGACTCCGGCCGAAGCCCGTCCCGAGGAATTGATCTACCCCAATCGGATCGGTGGCCGGCGCTCGCGTGCGTGGTTCGAGGTCTATCCGGGACCCGACCTCGTTCTCTACGGCCACCTTCCGCGTCGCGAGCCCCAAGCCTGGCGCCGGGACGGGGAGCTGGTCGCCCTGGGCTTGGACACGGGCTGCGTGTACGGCGGAGAGCTGACGGCCTACAGCCCGGAGCTCGACCGTTTCGTCTCCGTTCCTGCCCGCGAGGCCTACGCTCCGCTCTGAGCGCCCTTGCGCGAATCGGTCGCGTTCAGGCCGAGGCGCTCAGGGCAAGAGCACCTTGCCGTAGCGAGAGTGCTCCCGCAGCTCGAGGAAGTCCGGATCGTCGCACAGGCCCTGACGGGTCTCCTGGTCCAGGTTGGCCTCTTCGAGGACCTCGTGCGCCTTGCGCAGCTTGTTGTTCTTGACGTGGGCACGGGCGAGGGAGACGCGCAGCTTGGGGGGCACGAAGCGATTCTTGTCCGCAAGCAGCTCGACGGCCCTCTCGTAGTCCTTGGCGGCGTTGCTGTACTCGTGCAGCCGCATCAGCATCTCGCCCCGGCTCTCGAACGAGGACGAGCGGCTCTCGTCCTTGTCCACCAGCTCGTCGTAGGCTTCCTTGAGGGCGCGGCGGGCGGCGCGGTCCCCGAACAGGGCCAGACAGACCTGGGCCGACTCGCGCAGCAGGCTGTCGGAGGACTCCGTGAGAGGCTCGAGCTGTCTCTTCAGTTTCGTGTCGAGAC
>JAUIEE010000195.1 GCA_030428965.1 bacterium
GTACGCAGCGGGCGGGTCGTGGTGCAGGCGGCGCTCAAGACGAAGAGCAACGGAAGGCAGAGGATCCAATAGCGCTTCATGGGGACTCCAGAGTTCATCTGTCCAAGCTCCCATCGACCAAGGAACGACTTTCCCTTAGCCTGAAGCCGGGTCACCGTGCCCCCAGCCTTGTGCCCCCAGGGCGGCTCCAATACAATTTCTTAACTGAATCCCTGTCCCCCCAGCCCACCCCACCCAGCCCACCCATGCGCATCCCCAGCGCGGTTCCCTGGCCGGGGATCGGCCTGGTCCTCGTCGTGGGCTGTGGAGCCGGGGCCCCTCAGCCCCCCCTACCCGATCGCCTCGACCAGGTCAGTGAGCCGGTCGCCGAACTCGTCCAAGAGGCGGCAGAAGCGGTCCGCACCGCGCCTGGAGACGCCCAGGCCTGGGCCAGGCTCGCCCAGGTCTACGAGGCCAACCTGCTGACGAGCTACGCGGAGACGTGCTACCGGGAGCTCCTCGCGCTGGAGCCCGAGTCCGCCCAGTGGTGGCACCGTCTGGCCGTGGTCCAGGCTGCCACGGGGGCCCACCGGGAAGCGCTTCAGAGCATGCGCCGTAGCCTCGATCTCTTGGCCTACCCTCCTTCGTACTGGAAGCTGGGCACCTGGCTCCTGGAAGACGGCGAGCTGGAGGCTGCCCGCGCCGTTTTCGAGGAGGCAACTCGAAAGAGCCCGAGGTATCCGGGCGGTTGGGCGGGACTCGCCCGGGTCCACCTGCAATCGGACCGCCCGGAAGAGGCCATCCGCGCCATCCAGACGGTACTGCGCTCCCAGCCCGACCCCTACGCGAGGCAGCTCCTGGGGGCCGCCTATCGCCAGAGCGGCCGAACGGAGGCCCCGGAAGCCCAGGCAGCCTGGGACACCTCCAGGGAGCCCTCCTGGCCCGACCCGTGGCAGGCCCAGTGCCAGTCCCACGTGGCCGAGTCGCCCCTGCGACGCGCCAGGAGGCTCCAGGCCGCCGGTCGCCCCGAGGAGGCCGTCGAAGTGCTCGAGGCCGTGGCCGCGGGAGGTCCCGACGCCGTTCGCGCCCTCAGCATCCTGGCCGACGTGCACTACAAAGAGGGCGATACGGCCCGGGCCCTGGCGGCCTTCGAGCGAATCCTGGAGCTCGAGCCGCGCAACACCTGGACCTGGATCAACATCTCCCGCATTCACCAGAACGCGGGGGATCTTCCCCGAGCCATCGAGACCCTGGACCGGGCCATCCGACTGCACCCCGACTACGGCACCCTACATGCCACCAAGGGGCAGCTGCTCTTCGCGACGGGACAGTACGAGGCGGCGGCACAGAGCCTGCACTCGGCCCTCGACCGGGACGACCGCAACGTGGAGACACGCACTCTCCTGGGCCAGAGCCTGAACGCACTCGGCCGTTGGGAAGAAGCCCGCGGCGTGCTGCTTGCTCTCCTGGACGAGACCTACCCCCCGCCCCAGGCCCTGTTGGCCCTGGCCCAGGCGCACCTCCAGCTGGGAGAGCTCGAGCAGGCCCAGACCCACCTGCAAAGGGCCGCGAGCCTGGGGCGCGTCGATGCGCAGAGCATGGACGATCTACGCCGGGAACTGGAAGAGGCCCTGGCCGTGGCGGGGAGCCGATGAAGCTGCGCCCGAGAGCTCTCGTCCTGGCCCTCGTCCTCTTCACCCAGGGATGCTCGCGGGGACGTGAAGCCACGGCCAGCGACCACCTGTCCTGGTTCGAGGACGAAGCCCAGGAGCGTGGACTGAGCTTCCAGCTCCACTCCGGCCATCAGGAACGCTTCCACTTCCCCGAGATCATGTGTGGCGGTGGCGCCCTGTTCGACATGGACTCCGACGGCGACCTCGACGCCTACCTGGTTCAGGCGGACGACCTGACCCGAGCCCAGGACCAGCGCAGGGGCAATCAGCTCTTCGAGAACTCGGGCCAGGGAGAGTTCCGGGACATCAGCCCCGGCAGCGGAGCCCAGGACAAGGGCTATGGCATGGGGGTCGCCGTGGGCGACTGCGACCAGGACGGAGACCCGGACCTGTACGTGACGAACGTCGGCGAGAACACGCTCCTGGCCAACCAGGGGCAAGGGCAATTCCTGGATCGCAGCGACCACTCCCGCACGAAGGATGCGTCCTGGAGTGTGAGCACGGCCTTCTTCGATTTCGACCTCGACGGAGACCTGGATCTGTTCGTAACGAACTACATCTACTGGACCCTCGCGGATGACATGGTCTGCCAGGGGCCCCTGCATGGCTTCGACTACTGCAGCCCCAAGACCTACAACGCCCCTGCGCCCGACACGCTGTACCGCAACGAGGGCGACGGGGTCTTCGAGGACGTGTCCAGGCAAGTGGGTCTGCGCACGGCTTTCGGCAACGGACTGGGGGTCGTGGTGGCCGACTTCGATCTCGACGGATGGCCGGACGTCTTCGTGGCCAACGACGGCACCATGAACCAGCTCTGGATGAACCAGAAGGGCGCCGCATTCGAGGACGAAGCCATGGCCCGCGGTGTCGCCGTGGATGACGACGGACGGGCGAAAGCCGGGATGGGGGTCTGCGTGTGTGACCTCGACGACGACGGGGACGAGGAGCTCTTGGTCGTGAACCTGGAAGGGGAGTCCGACTCCTACTACCGCAACGATGGAGACCACTTCAGCGACCGCACCCCCGTGGTCAAGCTGGCGCGCCCCAGTCGAGGGTTCACGCGCTTCGGCGTCGGCCTGCACGACTTCGACCACGACGGCTACATGGACCTCTACCAGGCCAACGGGCGTGTGGTGCACCCGCCCAAGATCGTCGAGGCCGACCCCTTCGCCGAGGTCAACCTGCTCCTGCGCGGAGGCCCTGGCCCACGCTTCGAAGCCGTGCGACCACGCGACGGCACCGCACTACCGCGGGCGGCGACCAGCCGGGCGGCCGTCTTCGGAGATGTCGACGGAGACGGAGCCATCGACATCTTGGTCGTCAACCGGGACAGCCCGAGCGAGCTCTTGATCAACACCGTTCCCAGGCGCGGCAACAGCATCCGGCTTCGCCTGCAGGAAGAGGTAGGGCGAGCTTCCCTGGGAGCCATCCTGCGTGGCCGCGCTGGCGAAAGGGCGATCATGCGTACCCTGCGCAGCGCCTACAGCTACTGCGCCGCGAGTGAAGCCGTGATCCACCTGGGCCTGGGGGAACGAACGACCCTGGATGAGGTCGAGATCGAATGGCCCGGCGGTGATCTGGAGACCTTCGGCTCCCTGAAGGCGGGCACGACCCACGTCCTCGTGCGGGGCTCGGGCCAACGTCAAGAGTAGTCGTCCTTGCCGCAGGGCAAGGGTGGCTGGAGAATGCCCGCCATGAGCGTCGAGGAGAGCCTCCCGGGCACGGGCCCCTCCGGATCGTCTCGCCGGGTCCGGGCCCGGGCCCTGCGCTGGGCCCTGGTGGTCCTGTCGGCCTGCTTGCTCGCCGCTTCCCTGCGCAGCGCCCTCTCCCAGGACCCGCTGGCCGCCAACATCGACTTCTATCAGTACTGGGTCGTCGGACGGAGCCTCCAGGCCGGCTCCCCTGCCCGCATCTACGCCCCCCAAGAGCGTGAGCGCATGGCCCGAGCCGATCGCGAAGCCGCTCAGCGGGAAGCCCAATCCCTGGGACGTCCCACCCGGCGCCTGCGGGCCGCCGGTCGGCGCGAAGAGCTCGGAACCTACGCGACCCCCTGGCTCTACACCCTCTTCTCCTGGGGCGTCGGCGGCGACTATGCCCGCGACCAAACGGCCTACCAGACCTTCTGCATGGCCCTTTTTCTGCTTTCGATCCTGGCCTTCGGCTGGCTCTCCGGGCTACCCCTGGCGGGCACCTTCCTCCTGGGTGCCTTCTTCCTGACCGGCTTCGAACCCACGTTGTCCGAGATCCGCGTCGGCAACGTGAACCGCATCCAGCTGGCATTCCTGGCCTCGTTCCTCCTGCTCCAGAGCCGGCGCTCCCTGCCCGGCAAGCAGACGGCGGCCGGATTCGTCCTGGCCCTCGGCATCCTCTTCAAGCCCAACCTCGCCACGGTGGCCTTCTTCCTGATCGCCGGCTGGCTCCTGACGCGCCAGGTCCGAAAGCTGCTCGAGACCCTGCTGGGCCTGGCGCTGGGGGCGACCTGCGCCGTCACACTCTCGGCCTGGCGCTTCGACGGCCTGGGCATCTGGAGCGAGTGGGTGCGGGAGATCCTGCCGCTCCTGCGCGAGTTCGACCACAGCCTGGCCAAGGGGAACCTGTCCCTGGTGCGCCTCCTGAAGGACGGCCTGGGCTGGGGCGAGTCCTACGTTCTCGCCCCCCTCTTCGCCCTCACCTTCTTCGCCTGCCTGGCCCTTGGGCTGCGGCGCAAGCGCCCCTCCGCGCCAGAACCGACGTCGAGCCTCACCGCCCTCGATCAGGTGCTCGTCGGGGTGGGAGCCCTCTTCCCTCTGCTCGCGGCGGACCTGGCCTGGTTCCACTACTTCCTGCTCGGGCTACCCCTCGGCTTCTTCCTCATGCGCTCCAGCGGCCTGGGAGGAAGCTGGAGCCTGCGGGTGCCGGCCGCCCTGGGACTGGTGCTGATGGGACACCGAGCCCTGGCCCCGTGGGTTGACGGCCTACCGACCCTCGTTCTGGGAAGCCTCGTGCTGCTGGGCACGCTACTCCTGTTCGGCACCGCTTCGGCCGACGCTTTCCGCCTCGGACGCCGGCTGAATCAAGGGGCCAGGGAGTTGACGCCCGGGACCAGTTGAATCGGCCGCGTACCGACAGGTTCACCGCCGCTGTAGGTCAACAGCGTGCGCGCCTGGGCGGACACGCGGTAGACCGCGCTGCCTCCCCCACGGAGGCTCCCGCTGGTGCCCCCCTCCTCGCTGGGTCCGTACAGGGAGAGCACCTTTCCGCTCTCGTCGAGTACGGCGAAGGAGTCGATGCCCTCGAAGCCACTTCCGAGTCGCAGGTAGCTGCGTCGGCCCACCACGAGCACCGGGTCGGTCTCCGAACCGACGTCCAGGACCTGCCCGGCCGCGTCCGGATGCTCGACCCGCCAGCCAACGTTCTCCCGGGGAACGTCCTGCAGGAAGAAGAAGCCCTGCTCATCCGTACGGGTTCTCCGGCCTGCGGCGCCGACGCCGCTGAACTCCAGCCCCAGGACGACCTGGGAATACGCCAGCGGCTCCCCAGCCGGACCGAGCACCCGCCCTCGCACCGTCGGCAGGGTGCCATCGCGGGTGACCTCCAGCCTCATGCCCCCATCGACCGCGCCGGAGACCGGCTCGGAGATGACCGACTGCAGGCTTTCCGGGTCGTGGGCCACGACCACGTAGTCGCTGTTCTGATCCACCGGAACCGTGAAGCTGCCGTCCGGCCCCGTGAGATCGCCGGGGTTCTCGGGCCAAGGTGCCCCGTCGTTCGCTCCGAAAGGAGACGACCAGCCTCCTCGTCCGTCCGCCTCGTCGCGCAGTCGCTCGCTGTCCAAGGCCGCAACCACCCAACCTTCCAGCGGATCTCCGTTGGCATCGGTCAGCGTGCCGCTCAGGGCGCCACTCCAGGGTGCCAGCCGTACGGAGAGGGCCGGCACGTGTTCGCCTTCCTCGGGCCCGACGTAGTCCCCCAGCTCGTCCAGGACGGTGGGTTGGAAGCCGTCCTTGCTGGCGACGAGTCGGACTCCACGGGAAAGAGCATCGAACTCGAAGCGGAACCGGCCACGATCGTCGGTCGAGGTGGTCAGCTCACCGAGCCTCACGTCCGCCCCGCGCAGGGGCTCGTTGAACTCGGAGAACACGACGCCTGCCAGAACCTGGCGCACCCGGGCGTCTTGCTCGAGCACGAAGGCCAGGGCCGTCCGACCTTCGGACAGCTTCACCTCCTGGGGATGGTAGCCGGGACTCGAAGCGCGCACGTACGTGTCGGGACCCCGGACGACTTCCCCGAGCGTGAAGCTACCGTCCACGAGCGTGGAGGCCTTGCTTCCGAGAGGTCGAGAGGCGTCGAGGGCGACGTCGAGGTTGGAGTACAGACCGTCTCCGTAACGCACCTCGATCCAGGCCTCCAATCCGCTGCCGTGGGGGTCGGTGACCCACCCGGTCAGCGCTTCGCAGGGCGCGGCGATGAGCCGCTGTTCCCGCCACGGCTCGTCGGGATCCACGGCGCCCTTGCGCAGGGGCGCGAAGCCCTGGGCGTGGGCCACGAGATGCCCGCGCCCTCCCGACCAGGCCAGCTCGAAGGAGCCGTCGGCTCGCGTCATGGCCAGGACCTGATCGCGGTCCCCCTCCGGGGTCACCTTGAGGTGCGCCAAGGGGCGGCCGTACAGATCCAGCACCTCTCCCCTGACCATCAGCGGGCTAGGCTGATGCGCCTCGGGAACCTCCCTTCCCGGCGGAGCCGGCGGCTCCGGTTCGCTCTCTGATTCGTTGGATGGTTCGGCCTCGACGGGCAGAGCCGTTCGGCCGACCTCGGCCGCAACGACGCGACGGCCGGAAGCGCCGTCGTCCAGCCAGGCTCGGGTGGGAGAAGCCGTTTCGAGAGCCAGCAAGCCTCGCGGAACCGAAGCCAAGCTGGAGTCCCCCATGGACGTCACCTCGAGCCAGCACACCGCTCCCAGCCCCGCGAGCAGAGCCAGGACGGCAGCCTTCGCCCACGCGGCCTGGGGCGAGAACCACCACCAGCGCTGGGCCTTGGGTACCTCGAGGCTCAGCAGCGGACCGAGCGCGTTGAACCACGCCATGCGGTCCCCATCGTGCTCCGCGTCCAGCAAGCTGCGCAGCTTGGAACGAGCCCTCCAGAGGCGCTTGCGCACGGCGTTGTCGGACGTGCCGGTGCGTACGGCGATGTCCGCGGTGGACAGGCCTTCGAAGTAGCGTAGGATGACGACGTTCCGGTAGGGAGAGTCGAGCTTCATGACGGCATCGACCACCGTCTGGAGACCGGACTCGCGTACGACCGTGTCCGCGGTCGGCCTTTGCTCTTCCGTGCGAGCCGCCCGCTCCTCCCGTGCGCGTCGCTGCATGTTGCGACGGCTCAAGAGGTGAGCGAGGTTGAAGGCCACCCGGGCCAACCAGGCCCTGAGACGCCGCGCGTCACTGGCGTCCCTCGGGGGAGAGGTCAGAGCGGCCAGCATCGTCTCCTGGACGACGTCCTCCGCTCCACCGGGATCGCGGACCAGGCTGTGGGCCACGGAGCTGACCCAGCCACGCTGGGCCAGAAGGAGGTCACGATCGATCGCAGGGTGATCTTTGCCCATGTCCATGGGATTGTCGCCGAGTGGGGTTTTGTGACGCCCTATTCCCGTTTTTCACGGACTCGGATCCCCGCACGTTCGGGGGTTTCGAGCGCGAAAAACAGGCGGCCACGTCGGGGAGAAATCGGCTCGAGTCCAGCTTAGCGCGGGAAGCCCGGTCCGCTAGTCTCCGCTCTCGAGCAGCCCTGCGGAGCCCTTCCCAGAGGCTCCAGGGCGTTCCGGGGGTTCCCCAGGAGCACCTAGACGGAGGCCAAGCGCCTCTGGAGCTCGACGTTGAGCTCGTAGATCCTCTCCAGGAGTACGTGCTTCTCCCCGTCCTCGATTCCTTGCACGCCACGAAAGACCGAGGCGATCCCTTCGGGCTGGCCCTCGGACTCTTCGAGCGTCCTCAGGGCCTGCTCGGACTTCTCCAGGGAACGACGGAGCTTCTCGATCCGGCGCTCCAGGACGTCCGTCTTCTGGGCGTGGTCCTGGGCCTTCGCCCGGAGGATTCGCTTGCGCTCCTCGACACTGGCCTCGACGACCAGGTCCGAGAGCTTGCCCAGGAGCTCCTGCTGATCGAGCACGCCGTCCTCGTACTCGGCGATCCAGACCCCGGCTCTTTCCTTGGCCTTCTTGCTGGTCAGATCCGCTGCCAGGGCCCACTTGCGCTCCTGGGAGCGAGTCTCCTCCTGCTCCAGGCTCTGGACCATCTCGACCTGCTCCGCCAGCTCCATCAGCTCCGCACGTGCCTTGTCCCGGGCCACCATGATCTGGTTGCGGGACTCCTGGAGGCGGTGCAGGAACTCGCCCTTGGAGAGACCCCGGATCTTCCGCCCGCTCTGGCGCAGCATCCGCAGGAAGGTCCGCCGGGCATTGGACTGGATGCGGTTCGCCAACGCCCCGGAGACGGACGGATGCTCGGCGAGGGCTCCCGCCAGGGCACCGTCGAACAGCTCCAGCAGCGGCTCCCGACCGATAACGCGCAGCCTGCGGGTACCGCTGGCGGCGATCTTGCGAGGCGTGAGGTCCTCGTCGTGACTTCTGGGGGACGACAACGGTGCTCCGGGAGGGGGGTTGGGAGAGCCGGAACGAACGGCCCTCGAGACTCCAGCTTAGACCAGCCCGAAGGACGGCAAAACCGCTCATCTGAGCTGCCCACCGCGAAGCTGGCCCAGCGTCCTGTAGAAAGGGCTATCGTCAGGAAATCCCTTCCGAAGAACGAAACTCTTTTCCCGGTGGAGGGCCTTTCCGGGTCGTGGAAAGGGTCGGGCCGACCGCACCTCGGAGCCACCCGGCTCTTCTCCCCCTCAAGCCAGGCAGCCGTGCGGTCGGCCCTCTCCACTCACGCCCCGGACCCGAAGGCCCCGGGCGAGACTCCAGACTAAGCCCAAACTCCCGAACGGATCAATCCGGGCTTACCCGGATTTTCGCTCGCTTGTCCAAGATCGGCCCTGGGGGTCATTCCAGGGGGGTCAAGCCTTCCCGGACCGCGTACTTGGTCAGCTCCGCCACCGAGCGCATGTTGAGCTTCTCCTTGATGTTGCGGCGGTGGGTCTCGACCGTCTTCACCGCAATGCTGAGCTGGGCCCCGATGTCCCGGGACGTCCGCCCCTCGGCCAAGAGCTGCAGCACCTCGCGCTCGCGGTTCCCGAGCAACTCGTAGACCGAAGACGCTCCCGAGGCCTGCTTGCCCATGTAGCCGTCGACCACGAGGTCGGTGATCTCCGGGCTCAGGTACCCCTTTCCGGTGGCGACGGCCTGGACGGCCCGCAGCAGATCCTCGCCGGCCGACTCCTTCAGTACGTAGCCCCCCGCACCGGCGTCGAGCATGTTGTCCACGTAGCGCTTGTCCGAGTACATGGAGAGGGCGATGACCCCCACCCCGGGATGGCGTGCGCGAATCTTGCGCGTGGCTTCGATCCCGTTCATCGAGGGCATCCCCACGTCCATGACCACGATGTCGGGAGACAGGCTGGCCGCCAGCTCGACGGCCTGCCGGCCGTCGTCCGCCTCCCCCACCACATCGATCATGGGTTCCTCGGCCAAGATGGCCTTGAGCCCCTCGCGCATGATCTGGTGGTCGTCCACAAGCAGCAC
>JAUIEE010000628.1 GCA_030428965.1 bacterium
GCCCCAGCCTGTCCAGGCCTCCGAGGAGAGCGCACCGGCCGAGACTCCCCGTCGCAGTCCGGCGGCGCGACAGCCCGCCGCTACGCCGCGTCCCTCGGACGGGCCGGATCTGTACGACCCGGCCAACCAGTACACGGTCGTCGTCGCCACCTACGGAAAGTCGCGCGTCGAACTGGCCTGGCAAACCCACGATCACCTGCGCGACAGCGGCCTTCCGGTCCTGCCTCCGGTGGAGCGGGAGAAGGACATCCTGATCCTGGTCGGAGCCGCTCCCCGGGCCGGGGACCTCGCTCTCCTGGAGGAGAAGGTCCACGGGCTGGTCGGCTGGGAAGGAACCGCGGACAGCTACGCCGACGCCTACGTCCAGCGGATCGAACGCCTGATCGATCGATCCGGAAACTGATCACGAACCCCCTGAAGGTTGAGAACCGATGAGTATCCACCCGAGTTTGAAGGGAGTCGACACGCTGCGCGGTGAGCGCAGTGTGCTCACCCGTTTCGAGCGTCTCCAGAAGCTGAAGAAGGATGGCCGGATCGACCCCGAGGGTGATTCGGCCCTGGGGCTTCCCAAGGTGCGCACCAAGTTCAAGGTGGCGAGCGCCAAGAAGAAGAAGTCCGCGGACGCCGAGAAGTCCGACGAGGCGTCCGGTGAGGACAAGAAGGGGTCCTGACAGCTCCGACGCTGGCATAGGGACGATCGGGTCGGCCCTGGCTCCGGTGATGGAGGTGTTCGCCTCCATCCAGGGAGAAGGCGCATACGTCGGAGAGCCGCAGGTGTTCCTGCGGCTCTTTGGTTGTTCCCTGCGCTGCACCTGGTGCGACACCCCCAACTCCTGGTCGGTGCCCGCCGCTCCCAGGGCGCGTATCGCCGGCTTGCCCGGTCGCGAGGACGGCTGGATGCGACCGTTCGAGGCCGCGACCCACGTTTCGCGGCTCGATCCCCAGGGGCTGCGATCGGTGAGCGTGACGGGGGGCGAACCGCTGCTCTGGCCCGCCTTCGTCTCCGAGCTGCGCTCCCTGCTCGGAGGTCGTCGCCTGCACCTGGAGACCGCCGGAGCTCATCCCCGCACCCTCGCTTCCCTGATGAACGCCGTCGATCACGTCAGCCTGGACCTCAAGCCCTTCGCCGACCTGGACGCTCCCGAGTGGTCCCCCGAAGCTCTGCCCCCGGCGGCACGGCCGACCTCGGAGTCGACCCCGCGAACCCGGGAGGAGTGGGCCGAGGTGCGCGCCCTCTGTCTCGATCTGGTCCGTTCGGCCGACGCCTGCGCGAAGATCGTCATCGCCGCGAACCAGGAGCGTGCCGAGATCACCACACTTCTCGACGACGTGGCCGCCATGGCCCCCGAGCTGACCGTGATCCTGCAGCCCGTCACCCCGGTCGGTGGCATCGAAGCTCCCCGGCCCAGGGAAATCGAGGCGCTCGTGGATGCCGCCGTCCAGCGCCGGCTCCGGGTTCGCGTCGTTCCCCAGGTCCACCGGGCCCTGCGTCTCCCCTAGGTCCCATGGAAACCATTCAGCTGCCGAGGGTCGTGATCGTCGGGCGCCCGAACGTGGGCAAGTCGACCCTGCTCAACCGCATCTGCCGCTCGCGCGTCTCCATCGTCGAGCCGACGGCCGGCGTGACGCGCGATCGGGTGAGCGTGCTCGCGAACCTCGACACCCCCTGGGGTCCGCGTCCGATCGAGGTGATCGATACGGGCGGGGTGGGTATCGTCGATCG
>JAUIEE010000196.1 GCA_030428965.1 bacterium
GGGCCCGTCGCCGTCAGGCTGACCGTATAGAGGCCGGGCACGCTGTACAGGTGGCTCGGATTCTGGAGCGTCGAGGTGCCGCCGTCGCCGAAGTCCCAGGCGAAGGTGGTCGGGCTCCCGAGCGACTCGTCGGTGAACTGCACGCTCAGGGGCGCTGGGCCACCGGTGACGTCGGCGCTGAAGTCCGCCACCACGGCGCCCGCGCCGACCACCACGTAGCCCACCTTGGTCTCGGCATCCGTACCGGCCGGACCGGAGACCGTCAGGGAAACGGTGTAGGCGCCCGGCGTCGTGTAGCGATGCTTGGGACTCGGAAAGACTGAAGTTCCCCCGTCCCCGAAATCCCAGTTCCAGCGGTTGATCTGCCCGGTGGATTGATCCTGAAAGGTGACGATCAGGTCAGGGTTGCCCGAGAGGGGACTTCCCGTGAACTCCGCGGCAGGCGCCGCGCCGACTCCGCCCTGGAGCAGAAGGTTGTAGATGGCGCCCTGGTTCTGACCCCCGTCGTCGTCGAAGCGCGCCCCCACGGAGATGTCACCGAACCCGTCTCCATCGAGGTCGCCCAGCCAGGCGCATCCGGTCCCGAACCAATCCTGGACCCCCAGGTTGTCCATCAGGTTGCCAGCCGTCGCGCTGATCTTGGCGAAGCTCTTCACGCTCCCGTTGGGGTTCATGAAGATCACGTAGGCTGCGCCCCGGTTGCTGTTCTCCTCGTTGCCGCCCCCGTCATCGTCCAGGGCACATCCGACGAGGATGTCCACGACCCCGTCCCCGTCGTGGTCCCCGATCCCGGCGCTGTTGAAACCGAACTGATCCCGGCGATCGAGCGCACCGACAAGTCCGCGGCTGGCGCTGATTTTGTCGAAACCCTTGACGGTCCCGTTCGTGTTCATGAACAGGATCCAGGCCGCGCCCGTTTGCACGCCGCCGGTGTCGTCTCCCAGAGCCGTCGACACCATGTCGACGACGCCGTCCCCATCCAGATCGCCGATGTTGGCGATGCTCATCCCGAACGTGTCGTTGGCATTGATGGGCGCGTTCAGGTTGCCGAACGAGCGGCTCACCTTCTGATGGCTCGCCACGGTGCCGTCGGCGTTCATGAACAGCACGTAGAAGGCACCGCTGTTCTCCCCCCCGTCGTCGTCGAGGGTCGCCGCAACGGCCAGCTCGCGCACACCGTTGTTGTCCCAGTCGTCGAGCAAGGCGAAACCGCGACCGAACTCGTCTTCGTTGTCCAGGATGCCCGTGAAGTTGCCCTGGGTGTCGCTGATCTTCTGATGGGACTTGACCGTCCCGTCCGAGTTCATGAACAGGATCCAGGCCGCACCGCGGTTGAAGCCGCCGTCGTCGTCGCAGGTCGCCCCCACCACGATGTCGGGCACGCCGTCCACGTCGAGGTCCCCCAGGGCGCCGACCGCACGACCAAACTCGTCGCCATCGTCGAGGGCTCCGTTGAACCCCCCCTGGGTGGCGCTGATCTTCTGGCTCCCGACCGGACGGCCGTCGGTTCCCATGAACAGAATCCAGACCGCTCCCACCTGGCTGTCGATACCCGCCGATCCGCCGTCGTCGGCACCGTGGGCTCCCACGGCCAGGTCGAGGACGCCGTCTCCGTTGATGTCACCGACCGCCGCGATCCCGCGACCGAGCTGATCCCTGGGGTTGAGGATCGGGCGGAAATTGCCCCCCTGGGTATCGCTCACCTTTACCTTGACGAGGACTTCGCCGACGGCCTGGGCGGCTACGGCGGGAGCCAGGAGAGCAAAGAACACAAGGGCAGCCAGAGCTGCCCGGACGATCCGGGGACAACGGATTGCAAACAACGCGCGAACTCCTACAGGTGGGCGTGACCTAGTCTCTCGTCCGCGGACCTTGGGGAAGCCAGGCAGGATGGTATCAGCGCCCCCAGGCCCCAGGAAGGGGCCATCGGGCGGAACCCTGGTCGTTCCTGCCGGGCCTGGACGGAGACACCCCATGGCGAAAGGTACCCCACCCATCCCCCGGTCGTGTGCGGCCCAGACGGAAGATCCTTCCCGTCCTCGAGCGAACGGGATCTCCCGGCTTTTCCTTGCGGACTAGCGCGCCAGGGTTTTCCCGCTTCCGGGGGCTGCTCCCCGACCAGGCCCGGGGTCCCCGCTCGGCGCTCGGTACGGGAAGCGATCCTTGAACGCGTTGATGCGCGCCTCGAAGAGGTGCCAGGAGAGGGACGCGACGGCGATCGTGACCCCGGTGTAGAGGAAGAAGCGGGTCCAGGGGGAGTAGCTGGCCACAGACTTGGACAAAAGCAGGGCGAAGGCGTGGAAGACGTAGATGCCGTAGCTGATCTGGCCGAGGTAGACCAGCGGGCGCAGGGTCAGGAGATGCCCCAGCCAGCCCGAGAACCCCTGGGCCGCCCTGAGCACCACCCACCCGCACAACGGACCTCGCAGGAAGACCACCATCTGCTCCCAGCCGGCCAGGTCCGCATGTGGATCCCTCTGGTTCTGGACCCACAGGCCCAGGACGAAGAGCGGCAGTCCGAGGATCAAGAGCCAGCGCTGCAGCTTGCCCCTCGCCGCGGCCTCCATCCCGACGGTGTGAACCACGTAGGCCAGGAGCGCCCCCAGGGCGAGCGTATCGAGGCAGCAGAAAAGGACGGCGCGCAGGGCCGACGAGGGGGCCTCGAATCCGAGCAGCAAGAGCCGTGACAGGGGCCCGAGCAGGATCGTCCCCCACAGCACCTTCGGCAGGTGCTTGCGCGGTACGGTCAAGATCAGCCACGGCCAGAAGAGGTAGAACTGCTCTTCCACCGCCAGGGTCCAGAAGTGCGACACCTTGTGTCCGAACCCCTCGACCGCGGCGTAGAAATTGTACGTGTAGCTCCACAGGGAGAGCTTCAGGTTCGGGGTCAGGGTGAACCCCAGGGTGATCGGGATCAGGACTGCATAGTAGAGTGGAAAGATCCGCAGGAAGCGCCGCATGTAGAACTGCCTGGCCGTGAAGCCGAGCGACTGTCCCTCCTCCTGCAGCCCACGGCACCTGAGCAGGATTCCGGTGATCAAGAACCCACTCAGGACGAAGAAGAGGTCCACGCCCAGGGCGCCCCAGTGAACGCCGAGGGTGTGCGTGCGGGGCATGTAATGGTGGTACAGGACCAGGAGCACCGCGATGGCGCGCAGGCCATCCAGCTGTCGCATGTGGGTGGACAGACCACCGCCGGAGGCCGGGCTTGCGCTCATCCCGGAACCGTAGCTCTCAGGAGTCCGCGCACGGACAACTTTCCTCGGGGAGACGGATGCACGAGCCGGGCTTTCGGCATTTTGCTCCCCTCGCCTTAGGCGGAACCGGCCTCCCCGGGCTACCCTGGGAACATCGAGGTCCCCTACGGACTTCGCTTGATGCCTCTGTTGCACCTCCAACTGCCCTCGAGAGCGCCTGAGCTTGCCCGGAACCGGGCCCAGGCTGCTCCCACGCGCTTGCGCCCCTAGCCCATCGGGGCTGGAGCGGGCGGCCTGAGCTCGGACCCCGAGCACTGAACCGGTCTGCCCACTGCCTGAGGACAGGAACCCTTCCGTGGAGAAGGTCCGTCCGCATCGGAGCTGAAGCGTTGAGCCGCAGAGACAAGAAGATCCGCAAGATTCTCGAAGAATGGAACCAGGGCCACGAGGCCCGCCGCCGCAAGGAGAAGGCCTCCAAGGTCCGGAGAGCGGAGAAGCAGGCGCGTCCCCAGCGACGCCGTCCCGTTCGCCCCCAGGACTGGGAGGCCCTGTCCCAGGACGAGGAGACCGACTTCGATCAACCCTCCCGAGGGCGCGCCCGGGTGGCCTCCCACCAGGCCTATGTCGAAGCGCTGCAAGTCGAGCAGCGGCCCTCGGCCGCGATCCCGGAGGCCGGTCCGACGGGCACGGTCACCTGGGTCTCGAGGTCCAGGCTGCGAATCACCCACGCCCGGGGAGAGAGCGACTGCCCTGTCCCCCGGACCGAGCCGCGCCCCGTGGTGGGCGACGAGGTGCGCATGGACCGCAACCTCGAGGGCTTTTCCCTTTGCCGGCGCCGCTCGGTCCTGTGCCGCAGCGATCCCGGTCATCCGAATCGCCCGCTGGTCTTGGCCGCGAACGTCGATCAGGTTCTGATCGTTTCGGCCGCCCGCCGACCTGACCTGCGTCTGGGCTTCGTGGAGCGCGTGTGGCTCGCTGCCCAGCGCACGCAGGTTCCCGCTCTATTGTGCGTCAGCAAGATGGACCTGGTCCCTTCGGACCTCGACCTGGAGCCGGATCTACGGACTCTGGGCGACAACGGACTGCCCATTCTGACCACCTCCATTCCCCAGGCCCGAGGACTGGAAGAGCTCGAGCGGGCCTTGCGCGATCGACGCACCGTGCTCGTCGGACCGAGCGGGGCGGGCAAGTCCTCGCTCCTCCAGGCCATCTCCGGCCAGGAGGTCCCGATCGGCCGCGTTCGCCATGGAGACGGCAAGGGTCGGCACACGACCACGGCCTCCCAGCTCCACGATCTCGGAAACGGAATCCAGATCATCGACACCCCCGGGGTGCGCCAGTTCGGGCTGGGCCAGGTGTCCGCGGCCGAGCTACGAGATCTCTTTCCGGAGTTTGCGACCCATGCGGCCCGTTGCCACTTTTCGGACTGCACCCACACCCATGAACCGCGTTGCCAGGTGCGCGAGGCGCTCTCCCAGGGCTGGGTGGCCCCGGGCCGGTACCGTTCCTACCTCCGGATCCGCGAAAATGCGTAGGCCCAGCTGGAATGTGGGAAACCCCGACGCACCCCCTATAATCTGGGCCGTTCCCCAACGGAGCCTGAATGCCCTACTCGAATCAGAACCTGGCCGGAATCCTCAGCGTCGCCCTCGGCCTCGAATCCGCGGAAGGCCGCAACGACTTCTCGGGCAGCCATCGCCAGACGCTGCGCAGCGCCCTCGACGACACGTCCGAGCCGGCCAACTTCCGGCAGCTGCTCGAAGTCCTCGAACGCGCCGCGGCCGGGGACAAGATGCTCGAGGCCGTACGGCGCTTTGCCCAACACGAGCCCGAGCGAGATCTCCAGGACTTCGCAGCCTCGTTCGCGAAGGGCGACTGAGCGCTCGCCGCTCCGCGACGCCTAGGTAAAGCTCTGCTTGACCTCGGGTTTCATCAGGACGATCAGAGCCCAGACCCCGATAGGCAGCGTCAGCCCACAGCACACGCCGACGCAGGGCACACAGGCCACGATGGCCGCCGTGAGGGCCAGCCCCCACGAGCCGAGCTTCATCATTTGCAGGGCCCCGACGATCGCCAGGACCAACAGAACGATCGTGATGCCGGTCGAGATCAGGTTGATGGGATGGAACGGATCCGCCAGCCTCGATCCCGCCTGGTCGTAGTCGGGCGCGTTGGCAGCCAACCACTCCTCGGCTGCCCCCCCGAAGGCAAAGCTCAGTACCACCAAGAGGATGTGGATGACGGCGCACACCAAGAGGATCAGGGCGGGCCATCGGGTCAGGCTTTCGGCTCGTGCTCGGTCGGCGTTCATCGTTCCTCCACGGGACAGTCCTAGGGTAGCCGCCTAGACTCTATCGTCTCGAGAACGTGATCCCAGCCTTCAGGGGTCACGGACCGTCCAGCCACCCCTCGGCCTCGAGGCCGGCCCGCAGGCGCCGAGCGTACTCCTGGTTCGCCCGAGCGCTGGGATGAGCGTTGTGGGGCAGGTTGCGGTTCCCGGGCTCATCCAGGGGCACGGAGATGTCCCCCGCAGCGATTCCCCGCTCCCGGCACCAGGCCAGGACGTCCGCTGTGTCCTCGTGATCGCTGATCCCCGCCACGAACAAACGGATGCCGTGCTCCTCGCACAGTCCCTGGAATCGTTCGATGATGGCCTTGGACACGTCGTGACTCCGGGACCGGGCCGCTTCGCGTTCGTTGTAGCGCTGCTCCAAGAAGTGAGCAAACGCGAAGCGGCGCATGCCCGGAAACTCCCGGTAGACCGACTCATCCGTGCCCCACTCCAGCTCTCCCTCGTCGTTGAGCCAGGCGTGGGGCTGAGGCAGACCTTGACGGGTGTTCCAGGTGATGACCGACTTGCGCCGCTCCCGGAGGAAGGTGTTGCGCGCATCGTGGAAGTCGGCGTAGGCGAGCACGCAAATCTCCGGCGGGTCGGCCGACTCGAGCTCGCGGTCGAGCTGCAGGTAGGACTGCAACGTTCCGTACCCCCCCACGCCGAAATTGCGGACATCGTAGGTCGGCAGCTTCTCCTGGAGCTTCCAGGGGTAGGTCTGGTCGTCCTCGAGGGACCAGCCGTGGGTGAACGAACACCCGAACACCCACAGTCCCTTCCCCCCGGCGCCCTCCCTGTTCCCGGCGCGAGTCCGACGCAAGGTGTCCTGGCCGTGGGTCGCGACCCACTTGTACCCGTTCGTCAGGCGAATCGCGAAAGGGCCCGGCCGGTGACGGTAGCCGAGCACAGGATCGGGCTGATAGAGCTCTCCTCCGGGCACGACCTGGATCTCTCGACGTCCCGGTGCCCAGGGCTCATGACCCTGCCCGCGTACGACGAGCTCGGCCCCCAGCAAGAAGACGAGGAGTGCCAAGAATCCAAGCAGGACCCCAAGGAGTGCCTTCTTCACGGACGCATCCTACCAACTCCCGGGTCAGAGCCTCCCGTGGAACCTCGCCGCGCAAACCGAGTATCCTCCTGGCTCCCCCGACCGCTCTCACCGTGGAGGTTCGCCCCATGCTCTTGGCCACGCTGCTCTCTCTGTCCGCGACCTTGCCCATCGATTTCGACGACCACTTCACGGGCAAGACCCTGCGCTTCGACTACCACCACAGTGGAAACGCGACCGAGGAGCACATCGCTCTGGATCGATATCGCCTGGAGGGGCCCTGGGCGGGCAGCCGGATACGGCCGGTCGACGACACGAATCTTGGCAAGTACCTGTTCACCGTCATCGATCCGAGCACGAACCGGACCCTCTACTCGCGCGGCTTCGCCAGCATCTACGGAGAGTGGGAGACCACGGGCGAAGCGCGGGAAGTCTGGCGCACCTTCCACGAATCCCAGCGCTTTCCCGAACCCCGGCACCCCGTTCAGCTCACCCTGCGCAAGCGCGGGCACGACGGCCTCTTTCACGAGATCTACGCCACGCGGCTCGACCCGACGAGTCGCTTCGTCGATCGCTCGCAGGTGCGCAGCCCCGGAGAGCTCCACACCGTCCTGGAAAGCGGGGACCCGGCGCTCAAGGTCGACCTGCTCGTCGTCGGCGAAGGCTACACCCGGGACCAAAGGTCGAAGTTCCAAGCGGACGTGGCCCGCTTGACGGGGGTTCTCTTCCAGACCGAGCCCTTCGCGCGCAGAAAGGACGACTTCAACGTCCGGGGCCTGCACCTTCCCTCGGAGCAAGCGGGCATCTCCAACCCACGCCAAGGGACCTGGAGGGCCAGCCCCCTGGGTCTGTCCTTCAATGCGTTCGATTCCGATCGTTACGTGCTGACCTACGCGAACCAGGACCTGCGCGAAGCCTGCGCCCAGGCCCCCTACGACGCGCTGATCCTGCTCTTCAACGACCGCAAGTACGGCGGAGGAGGCATCTTCAACCTCTGGTCCACCTGTGCCGCGGACTCCGAGCCGGCTCCGTACCTGTTCGTGCACGAGTTCGGACACTCCTTCGCCGGCCTGGCGGACGAGTACTACACGTCCCAGGTTTCCTACGACGACTTCAACCCCGACGGAGTGGAGCCCTGGGAACCCAACGTCACCGCCCTCCTGGACCCCGCCCACCTCAAATGGGCCCAGGACCTCGACGCGGAAACGCCCCTGCCCACCCCGTGGAACCAAGCGGCCTACGACGAGGCGTCCTACGAGTACCAGGAGAGGCGGGCCGAGTACCGTGCCCGGGGAGCCTCGGAGGAAGCCATGGAAGAGCTCTTCCGCGAGGTCAAGGAGACCACCCAGCCGATGCTCGAAGCCGAGCCCTACTTCGGCCGCGTGGGGGCTTTCGAGGGGGCTGGCTATCGGGCCAAGGGTCTCTTCCGGCCGGAGGTCGACTGCATCATGTTCACGCGCAACCCGACTTCCTTTTGCCGGGTCTGCTCGAGGGGCATCGAGCGCGTGATCGATCGGTACACGCGCTAGCGCCAGCGCTCGACGCGCCCTTCGAGGCGCCCGTCGCCGAGCTCCAGCGCCAGCTCGCGCAGGGTGCCCCGGGCTCCACGCCATTCCAGGTCGCCTACCTCTTCAGCGAGGGGGACGTCCAGCCGCAGGGTCGCCAGCTGTCGGTAGAGCAAAGCGTCTTCGCGTTGCTCGACCAGGATCTGCGCCAGGCGCGGAGCCCCGCGCACGGGCACGTCCCAGTCCTGGCCCTGCGCAGGGATCGCCTCGATGTGGCCATAGCGCGCCAGCACGGCCGAACTCGACTTGGCCCCCCAGCGCTCGAGGCCGGGAATCCCGTCGGCTCGATCGCCGACGAGCGCCAACCAATCGGGAATGGTGGCCGGGGAGACGCCGAAGCGCTCGGCCACCCCGGCTTCGTCCAGGGTCAGTTTGCGCATGCGGTCGAGCCGCACGACCTTGCTCCCTCGCACGCACTGAGCCAGGTCCTTGTCCGGACTCGCGATCCAGACCCGATCGACTTCCGGCATTCCCGCGTAGCGGTCGGCCGCCGTGGCCAGAGCGTCGTCGGCCTCGAACTCGACCATGGGCCAGACCACCAGGCCCAGCTGCCCCACGGCCTCCTCGGCCAGCCCGAACTGCTGGAGCAGCTCGGGCTCGAGCCCCTCGCCGGTCTTGTAGCCCGCGAACATAGCGTTACGAAAGGACTCGACGGTACGATCGAAGGCCACCCCGACGTGGGTGGCTCCTTCCCGCTGAACCAGGCTCAGGAGGGACCGTAGGAGGCCCCGAACCGCACCGACCTCCCTCCCGTCCGGCGCCTTGGCCGAAGGTGCTCCGAAATACGAGCGGAATAACTCGTAGGTCCCGTCGACCAAGTGGACGTCCATGGCGGCAATCTAGCCCGTCTCCCCTTCCGGCCCCATCCCCCACGCCAATCCCAGACGATCTTCTCGAGGCCCCGCCCATGAGAGCTTCCTTGCTTGCCCTGCTCCTGTCCGTCGGCTGCCAGGGCCCGGACCAGGCCCCGTCCTGGGTGAGGTCTCGTCCGAACCCCATTCCGCCTTCCGCGCTGCGGGGCGCGGTCCAGGCCCTGGAGT
>JAUIEE010000197.1 GCA_030428965.1 bacterium
CCTGCCCGAGGTCGCGGAGTACGAAGACTCATGAAGGCTCCCGCCGTGGACCTGGGGGCCCCCAAGGCCTGGCTGCTCGGGTTTCAGGACGACCTGTGCCAGTCCCTGGAGGCCCTGGACGAGCTCCCTTTCCGCGAAGAGCTCCTGGGGGAGGCGGGTCACAGCACGTCCCGGGTGCGCGTGCTCGAGGGTGGCGAGACCCTCGAGCGTGCCTCCGTGCTCTTCTCCCACACCCTGGGGAAGCGCTTGCCGGAAGCCGCCACGCGCCGCCGGCCCGAGCTGGCCGGCCGCCCCTACGAGGCGGTCTCGGTCTCGGTGATCGTGCATCCCCTCAATCCCTACGCGCCGACGAGCCACGCCAACTTCCGCTTCTTCTCTTCGGTGAGCCCCGGCCAGGAGGCGGTCTGGTGGTTCGGTGGCGGGTTCGACCTCACGCCCTACTACGCCTTCGAAGAGGATGTTCGCCACTGGCACCGTACGGCGAAGGAAGCCTGCGATCCCTTCGGCACGGAGCTCTACCCACGCCTCAAGAAGAGTTGCGACGACTACTTCTTCCTCGCCCATCGCCAGGAGCCGAGGGGCGTGGGAGGCGTGTTCTTCGACGACTGGAACGAGGGTGGCTTCGCCCGAGCCTTCGGCTTCTGGAAGGCGGTCGGTGCGGCCTTTCCCCGGGCCTACCTGCCCCTGCTCGAGCGACGGCGGAACACGCCCTGGGGGGAGCGGCAGCGCAACTTCCAGCTCTACCGACGGGGGCGCTACGTGGAGTTCAATCTGATCTGGGACCGCGGCACCCTGTTCGGACTGCAGTCGGGGGGACGCGTCGAGTCCATCTTGGGGTCGATGCCTCCCCAGGTGCGCTGGGCCTACGACTGGAAACCCGAGGCCGGCAGCGAGGAGGAGCGCCTCACGCGGGACTTCCTGCCGCCCCGGGACTGGGCCTGAGTCCGCCCACGGGCGTGGGATCCGGGGAGAGGGGCGCCGCGACGGCCTTCTGTACGAACCCCTGTCCGGTCGGCAGGTGGACGACCTTCTCTTCCGTCTCCGCGAAGAACTCGTCCAGGGCTCGCCGCGCTCCAGGGCACGAGCGGAAGCCGTAGTCGTCACACAGGAGGATGCCGCCGGGGGAAAGGCGGGGGTAGAAGAAGGTGACCGAGTCCAGGGTCGGCTGGTACAGGTCGACGTCGATGTGAACGAAGGCGAAGCGCCGCTGTTCGACTTCGGCGAAGCGTTTCGGAATCCAGCCCGGGTGGTACTCGACATGCTCGAACTCGGACAGGGTTCGGCGGACGACCTCGAGTCCGGCGGACATGTTCCCGCTCTCCCAGGAGGCTCCGTCGTGCTGGCCCGGCACCGAGAGTCCCTCGAAGGAGTCGAAGACGTGGTGCACCTGCCCCTGACCCCGCCGACGGTTCTCGCGGCAGATGAGGTAGGAGGAGGCACCCCGAAAGACGCCACACTCCGCCGTGTCGCCCGCGACGCTCGCGGTGAGCTTCATCAGCTCGACCAGGGTGAACTTGCGGTCGAGGCTGCGCGTGTTGGCGGGCTCCAGCTTGTGGTACAGGGCCTGGAAGTCGTGATCGTCGAGGAAGGAGCGTCCGTACTCGCTGAAGCGGGTCTGGGGGTGCAGGACGTGGGTCAGCTTCTCGGCGAAGAGGTAGCGCGCGTAGTCGGAGTCCTCGCCGCCGCGCACGATTCGAGTCAGGAGTTTGAGCGCCGTGAAGAGTTTCATCGCTTCTTGGCCTCGAAGAAGAGGTAGCTCTGGCTGGGCGTGCTGATCTTCAAGCGCACGAGGCTGCGGCGTACCCAGCCCTTGAGCTTGCCCAGGGCGCTGCGCGCTGCGCTGGTCATGAAGGAACGCTCCTCGATGGTCTCGAGGTCGAAGCGCTCCTGGAGCAGCTGGCCGAGCTTCTCCCGGTCGAAGCTGTGCAGGTGTCCCCAGCGGTGAAAGCGGCTGCCGCAGTCCGGACAGACGACGCGGCCCTGCTCGAGGTCCTCGCTCGCGGGTACCGTTCCGAGGAAGCGACCTCCGCGCGTCAGGACCCGATCGATCTCCGCCAGGGTCGCGGTCTGGACGTCCGCTTCGAGGTGCTCGAGAACCTCGGACATGACCACGCAGTCCAGGCTCGCGTCCCCGAAGGGGATCTCCTGGCTGTAGCCCGCCTGGGCCTTCTCGGCCAGGCCGAACTCGGCGCGCATGCGGTCGATCGTGCGCTCGTTCGGGTCGAGGCAGTGCACGTCGAGTCCTTCGGCCAGGGCAGCGCGTTCGAAGGTACCACCGCCCACGCCGATGTTCAGGACCTTGGCCCCGGGACGGATGCGACGCACCCGGCGGGCCAGGAAGGCGACCCGAGGGAGGGAAAGGTCGAAAGAGTCCGAGGCTTCGTTCTGGTAGTAGTCCCACAGCCGATCCTGGCCGGGATCGGTCGCCGTTTGCAGATGCCCGCCGTGGGAGCCGGAGCCCGATTGGGGGTTGGTCGCGGGCGTGCTCATGTCAGCCTTCGGAGGAGAGGTTTGGCCGGCCGAAAGTGCCCAGGGCTCGCAGGGTAGCGGCGCCTGTGTAGAGAAGTGTAACGAGGTAGATGATCGAGGTCGACAGGGCAATGCCCTTCAGCCCGATGCGCTGCATGAGCACGTAGTTCAAGAAGGCGTTGAGGGGCAAGGAGAGCGCCGCGGCCTGCATGAGGACGCCGTTGCGGCGTAGGGCCGAGAGGAAGCGAGCGAGAACGGTCCCGAGCAGGAACGTGGGCACGTAGAGGACGTACATGCGCATCACGTCCGAGACGAGCCCCGTGTCGGAGGCCGTGAAGCGACCCCGTTCGTAGAGCAGGCGGACGAGGTCTTCGGTGTAGTAGAACAACACGGCCGTGCACGGCAGCGAGAAGAGCAGCACACGTCGAATCCAGGTCGCCAGGGTCTGTCGCATGCCCCGCTGGTCTCCGGCGGCGCTGAGGCGCGAGAAGTAGGGCAGGATCGCCGTCCCCAATCCGGTGGCGGCAATGCCGGCGATCACCGCCGGGAGCTTGAGACCGTAGTGCAGGGACGAGACCTGGCCTTGCCCCAGGCTGGCGGCCATGCCCTGATCGACGAGGGTGGCACCGCTGACCACGGCGGCACCGGCCAAGATGGGGGCGTACTGGCCCAGGGCCGCGCGCATGGGGGCGTCGAGGGGACGCAGCCTCGGCCGGACCGCGATGCCGCGACGCTTCAGGGCGCCCATCAGCAAGAGGGCCTCGAGCACGTAGCCGGCCAGGGTCCCCGCGGCAAGGGAGACGACGCCGAGCTCTCGACCCCAGGCGAAGATGGCTGCGAGGACGCAGATCGGAATCGAGGCCGGCACCAGGGCGGCGACGGCGAAGCGCTCGCGCGAGTTGAGAATGGAGGCCCAGAGGGTCGATGCGCCCTTGACCACGAGGCTCGGTAGCAAGATGAACAGGAGCTTGCCGGAGAGTTCGATCTGTTCGGGGGAGAGCTCGCTGCCCAAGGCCGGCAAGAAGAGCGGGGCACCCAGGAGGACGAGCAGAGCACCGAGGCTCAGCAGCGTCAGGGAGAGGGTCAAGGCGCCCGCGAGAAAGTCCTCGGCGGCCTTCTCGCCCCGCCTCTCGGCCTCCTGGAAGTAGGCCGGAATGAAGGCGGAGGAGAAGGCGCTGGAGGTGATGTTGATCAGGAAGTTGGGCAGGAGGAACGCGATCAGGAAGGCGTCCATTTCCCCGCTCGTTCCGAAGAACGCAGCGGTGACCGGCTCCTTGATGACCCCGAAGGCCCGCACGAAGAGGGTCAACAGAGCCACGATGAGGGTCGCGCGCAGGATGCGCCGGTTGGCGCCTTGGGGAACGCCGCCCCCGGGAGTGCTCGCTCGATCTTCCATCGATGAAGGACGCAACCGGAGTGCGGGACCCAGGAGCTCCGGTGGCCACGTCCTCGGCGCGAGTATTGCCGAGCGTCGGGACAAGCTCCAGCGTGGGGTTCGTGCCCGTCCAAAGAACGGTGGTCCGCCCAGGCCGGGGCCCCCGGGGCCCTAGGACTTCATCCAGCGCTCCCACCAGGCCTGGAACATGAGCACGTCCCAGAGGTGGTAGCCCCAGTCCGTGCGGCCGGCCGTGTGCTCGTCCCACTTCCTTCGGATGGGGCCCGGGGCCAGGACGCCTTCACGTTCCAGACGTCCCGCGTCCAGGAGCTCCTCGCACCAGGGCCGCAAGGGGCCTCGGATCCAATCGGAGACGGGGATCCCGAAGCCCATCTTGGGGCGTTCGAAGAGCTCGCGCGGGACGTAGCGCGCCAGCAGCTTGCGCAACAGCCGCTTGCCTGGCGCTGCTCCGATGCGCACCTGCGGGGGAACGCTCCAGGCAAACTCCACCAGCCGGTGGTCGAGCAGGGGCACGCGGCACTCGAGGCTGGTGGCCATGCTGGCCCGGTCCACCTTGCACAGGATGTCGTCCGGCAGGTAGGTCAGCGTGTCGGCCAGGAGCATGCGCTCGTCGAAGCGCGGGAAGACCGTCGTCAGCTCGCGCGAGAAGGCCGGCAGCTCGGGCTCGACGGACCCCGGCACGAGCGCCTCGGGCTGGCGCCAGTGGGACACCAGGGCCCGGTAGAGCTCGGTGTCGCTCGGAGCGTCGATCAGGTCGGAGAGGGTTTGCAGCCGGCGCACTCCGCGTCCATGGGGGAGCGGTACCTGCTCGATGGAGGCTCGCGTGCCCCGCAGACCGAGGACCACGGCCGGTCGCAGGACACCGGGGATCTTGCGCACCGAGGACCACAGGCGTTCGGCCTGGGCGTAACGTCGATAGCCGCCGAAGAGCTCGTCGCCGCCGTCCCCCGAGAGGCAGACGGTGACGTGTTCCCGTGCCAGCCGGGAGACGAGGAACGTGGGGATCTGCGACGCGTCGGCGAAGGGCTCGTCCCACATCGAGGCCAGCTGGGGCACGACCTCCATGGCCTGTTCGCCGGAGAGGTAGAGCTCGGTGTGATCGGTGTGGAGGTGAGCCGCGACGTCCCGCGCATAGCGCGCTTCGTCGAAGCCGTCCTCGTGGAAGCCGACGGTGAACGTCTTGACCGGTCCGCTCCCCAGGTCCTGCATCAGGGCGGTCACGAGGGACGAGTCGATCCCGCCGGAGAGGAAGGCACCCAGGGGGACGTCGGCGATCTGGCGCAGGCCGATCGCTTCGCGCAGGGTCTGGTCGAGCTCCTCGAGCAGTTCCGATTCGGGTCGTGGCGCGCGTAGGCCCAGCCCACGTCTTGCCACGTCCTGGACGCTCCAGTAGGTCCGTGCCGTGACCTGTCCGCCCGATTGGACTTCGACCCATTGCCCTGGAATGAGCTTGGTGACGCCGCGGTAGATCGTGTGGGGTGCAGGGATGTAGCTGTGCCGGAAGAAGAGCGCGAGAGCCTCACGGTTCAGCTCGACGTCGAACTCCGGGTGTTCCCGCAGGGCCTTGAGCTCGGAGGAGAAGAAGAACACCTGGTTCGACCCGCTGCCGCACGTACCGAAGTACAGAGGCTTGATCCCGAGCCGGTCCCTGGCGAGCAGTAGCCTTCGCTCCACCCGGTCCCAGAGGGCGAAGGCGAACATCCCGATCGCCTTCTCCAGGGTCGCTTCGATGCCCCAGCGGGCCAGGCCGGCCAGGAGGGTCTCGGTGTCGCCGCGGCCGCGCAACGAGACCCCCTCGCGCCGCAGCTCCTCGGCGAGCTCGGCGAAGTTGTAGATCTCGCCGTTGTAGGCCAGGGCGTAGCGCCCGTCCTCGGAGATCATCGGCTGATGGGCGTGCTCCGAGAGATCGAGGATGGAGAGTCGCCGGTGCCCCAGGGCGATCCCCGCGGCGGGGTCCGTCCAGGTTCCCGCGTCATCGGGACCGCGGTGGGCGAGGCTCGCCACCATCGGAGCCAAGGCCGAGGCCAGCTCTTCCTGCGAGGCGGATCGGTTGCGCCAGAAGCCAGTCAGGCCGCACATGCGGAGGGTCTCGGTCGGAAGGTGAAGAGGTCCAAGGGGGTGGGAGCATAGCGGTCCCGGCCCGGTGACGCTCGGGCCGACCCCAGCCTTGTGGGCAGCCCTCCCGGGCCAGTACCTTGTCCGCCATGCCCCTCTCCCAGAACAAGATCACCGTGGTCGGCGCCGGATACGTCGGCATGACGACGGCAGCCAAGTGTGCCGAAAGGAACCTGGCGAGCGAGATTTGCCTGATCGACGTGATGCCCGGCCGCGCCGCGGGGTTGGCGCTGGATCTGAACCAGGCTGCGGCCATCGAGGGATACGGCAGCGTGGTCTTCGGCAGCGAGGATCCCGGTCACACCGAGGGCTCGGACCTCTTCATCGTGACGGCCGGCAAGCCGCGCACCCCGGGGATGAGTCGCTCGGATCTGCTCGAGGTGAACGGGCGCGTCATGGAAAGCGTGGCCGAGACCATCCGGCGCGGTTCGCCGGACGCGATCGTCATCGTGGTCACCAATCCGCTCGACATCATGGTCAGTCTGATGCGCAGCAAGCTGGGCTTTCCCTCCAAGCGCGTGGTCGGAATGGCAGGGGTGCTCGACTCGGCGCGCTTCTCCTGGTTCATCGCCGAGGGGACCGGGACCTCGGTGCTGGACGTCGACGCGATGGTCCTGGGAGCCCACGGCGATTCGATGGTGCCCATGCCGGAGGCTTGCACGGTCAACGGTATTCAGCTGGCCAACCTGGCGGACCGCGCCTCGATCGAGGCGATGGCCGACCGGACGCGGCACGGGGGAGCCGAGATCGTGAATCTGCTCAAGACCGGCAGCGCCTTCTACGCTCCGGCCGCGGCCTCGGTGGCCATGGCCGCCTCGATCCTGCGGGACGAGAAGCGCCTCTTGCCCTGCTCCTGCCTGCTCAACGGGCAGTACGGGTTCGAGGGGGTCTACACGGGAGTTCCGGCCGTGCTGGGCGCCCAGGGGGTCGAGCGCATCGTGGAGCTGCCCCTGGACACCGAATCCCGCATCCAGATGCAAAAGACCGTGGGCGCGATCGAGAAGGACATCGACGCCCTCCGAGACCTAGGACTGCTTTAGGAAGCCAAACCATGAGTACCCGCACCGAAAAAGACTCGATGGGAGACATCGAGGTCTCGGACGACGTCTACTGGGGAGCCCCGACCCAGCGCTCGCTGCAGAACTTCAAGATCGGGGGACAGACCTTTCCCCGCGAGATGATCCGCGCTCTGGGCATCGTCAAGAAGTGCGCCGCGCAAGCCAACATCGAGCTCGGGGAGCTCGACGTCCTTTCCCCCGAGGCGCGTACGGCTCTCCTGGACGCGGCGGACGAAGTGATCGCCGGCAAGTGGGACGAGCACTTTCCCCTGGTCGTCTGGCAGACCGGCTCGGGGACCCAGTCCAACATGAACACGAACGAGGTGATCTCCAACCTGGCCATCGCCAAGCTGGGGGGAAAGCTGGGCTCGAAGGATCCGGTTCACCCCAACGATCACGTCAACCGTTCGCAGTCCTCGAACGACACCTTTCCCGCCGCCATGCACGTGGCGGCCGGGGAGTACACCGTCGGCCACCTGCTGGTCGCCCTCGAGCGGCTCGAGGCGTCCCTGCACGCCAAGGCCACGGCCTGGGGCCACGTGGTCAAGATCGGTCGCACCCACCTGCAGGACGCGACGCCCCTCACCGTGGGGCAGGAGTTCTCGGGCTACGTCCAGCAGCTGAGGGACGTGCGCCGGGCGATCGAATCGGCCTTGCCCGCCGTGTACGAGCTGGCGCTCGGGGGCACGGCCGTGGGCACGGGCCTCAACACGCACCCGCGCTACGCCGAGCTGGCCGCGAGCCACATCGCCAAGGAGACGGGGCTGCCCTTCGTGAGTGCGCCCAACAAGTTCTCGGGGTTGGCGGCCCATGACGCCCTGGTGTTCCTGCACGGAACCTACCGCGTGGCCGCCGCGGCCCTGATGAAGATCGCCAACGACGTACGCTGGCTGGGGTCGGGGCCGCGCTGCGGTCTCGGAGAGCTGAAGCTGCCGGCCAACGAACCGGGCAGCTCGATCATGCCGGGCAAGGTCAACCCGACCCAGTGCGAAGCGATGACGATGGTGTGCGCCCAGGTGATGGGCAACGATGCCGCGGTCGGTTTCGCGGGCTCCCAGGGCAACTTCGAGCTCAACGTGTTCAAGCCCGTGATGATCCACAACGTGCTGCAGTCCTGCCGCTTGCTCGGCGACGCCTGCGACTCCCTGCGCGAGAAGTGCATCGACGGGCTCGAACTGGACGCCGATCGTGTGGAGAGCCTCATGCGTCAATCGCTGATGCTCGTCACGGCCTTGAACCGCCACATCGGATACGACAACGCGGCCAAGGTCGCCAAGAAGGCGTACCAGGAGAACACGACCTTGGAGAGCGCCGTCGTGGCCCTGGGGCTCATGACGGCCGAGCAGTTCCAGGCGGCGGTCGTTCCGGCCGAGATGACCGGCCCCCGGCCCGCCTGAGGCCGTCCCTTCTCATGAAGCTCACCATGTTTCCTCCGAGCGTGACCTCCCACGAGCTGGGCGTGGCCCACGCCGAGCGCTTCCCTGCGGCTTTCGAGCGTGGCTCGGACCGCGACCCGTCCGTACCCAGGCCGATGCGGTCGAGCCTGGGGGAGGGCGTTTCTTGAAGCCCTGGCAGAAGCGAGTCGTCCTGGCGCTTCCGTTCGGCGCCCTCTTGGCCCTGGCCTGGGCCCAGGGCACGGAGCCCGGGGTCCGGGTCGTTCCCGTGGGCGGCGCGGTCTCCTGCCTCCAGGGGCGCGGAGGCAACATCGGCCTCTCCATCGGCGAGGACGGGGTCCTGATGGTCGACGACCAGTTCCCCGACTCGGTGGCCGCGATCGAAGAGGCCATCGATGGGCTCAGCGACGCCGAGCCGGTCTTCTTGATCAACACGCACTGGCACGGAGACCACACCGGCGGCAACGCCCACTTCGGCAAGGGCGCGACGATCTTCGCCCACGACAACGTTCGCCTTCGCCTCGAGGGAAGGGAAGGGGAGCCGGCTCGCCTGCCGGTGGTGACCTACGAGGACGGCCTCTCCATCCACTTCAACGGAGAAGAGATCCGCGTCTTCCACGTGCCCACGGCCCACACCGACGGGGACAGCGTGGTCTGGTTCACCGGTTCCAAGGCGGTCCACATGGGCGACCTGTATTTCCAGGTCGGCTATCCCTACATCGACG
>JAUIEE010000198.1 GCA_030428965.1 bacterium
TGCAGTCCGCTGCGCGCGTAGGTGAGCTGGCCTTCGTGGATGATGACGCCGGCGTCGGCCTTGCCGGACTCGACCGTGTCGATGATCTCGTCGAACGGCACGACGACGGCTTCGAAGTCGGGCTCGAACAGGCGCGTCGCAAGGGACGCATCAAGCACGGGGGCGAGATGCAGCGCGTGGACTTCGAGGACATCGAGGTCACCCTCGACGTTCCCGGCCACGACGTGCTCGCCGTGGACGAAGCGGTACGCAAGCTCGAGGCCCTGGACGCGCGCAAGGGCCGCATCGTGGACCTGCGCTACTTCGCCGGCCTGACCCTCGAGGAAACCGCCCGGGCCCTGAACGTCTCGGTGGGGACCGTCGAACGCGACTGGCGCTTCATCAAGAGCTGGCTCCTGGTGGAACTGAAGGGTCCGGGGGCTGGATGATGCCCGGCCGGCCCGAAGCGCGTTCCCCCGCCTCCACATCCCCTGAAAAGATCCCGATTCCCTTGGGGGATTCGCGCTCCCCCGGCGCATGACCGATCAGGCGGAGAGCCTCTCCGCCGGCCTCATGTCGGACGACCTGCAAACCCTCGAAGAGCTGTTCCAGGCCGCCGCGGACCTCCCCCCCGGGGAACGCGCGGCCTTCCTGGATTCCCACGGCCTCTCGGCCGAGGCGCGCGCTCGCCTCCAGGCTCTCCTGGAGCAGTACGAGCGAGACGAGTCCCTGGGCGCCCCGCCCGGATCGACGGCCCCCGGCCCCGGGGAGGAGGCCGGCTCGGTCATCGGGCGCTACAAGCTGCTGCAGCACATCGGCGACGGCGGCTTCGGCTCGGTCTGGATGGCCGAGCAGACCGCGCCGGTGGTGCGCAAGGTGGCGCTCAAGATCATCAAGCTCGGCATGGACACCAAGCAGGTGATCGCCCGCTTCGAGGCCGAGCGCCAGGCCCTGGCCATGATGGACCACCCCAACATCGCCAAGGTGTTCGACGGCGGGACGACGGAGACCGGTCGCCCCTACTTCGTGATGGAGCTCGTGCGCGGCATCTCGATCACCGAGTACTGCGACCAGAACCACCTCGATACCCAGGATCGGCTGCAGCTCTTCATCGAGACCTGCAACGCCGTGCAGCACGCCCACCAGAAGGGCGTCATCCACCGGGACATCAAGCCGTCCAACGTGATGGTGACCCTGCACGACGGCAAGCCGGTGACGAAGGTGATCGACTTCGGGATCGCCAAGGCGATGCATACCCGGCTGACCGAGAAGACCCTGTTCACGGAGTACCGCCAGTTCATCGGGACGCCGGTCTACATGAGCCCCGAGCAGGCCGAGATGAGCGGCCTCGACATCGACACCCGCACGGACATCTATTCCCTGGGCGTCCTGCTGTACGAGCTGCTGACGGGCACGACCCCGTTCGACCTCAAGACGCTCCTGGCCGAGGGCTACGGCGAGATCCAGCGCATCATCCGCGAAGAGGATCCCCCCAAGCCGTCGGTGCGGGTCAGCACCCTCGGCGCCAGCTCGACCGCCGCGGCCAAGCAGCGCCGGGTCGAGGTCAAGACCCTCTCCAGGCTCCTGCGCGGAGACCTCGACTGGATCGTGATGCGCGCCCTCGAGAAGGAGCGCGGTCGGCGCTACGCCTCGGCCAGCGAGTTCGCGGACGACGTCGGCCGTCACCTGGCGAACGATCCCGTCTCCGCCTCGCCGCCGAGCGCCAGCTACCGCCTGCGCAAGTTCCTGATCAAGAACCGCACGGCGGTCGGCTGGGCCTCCCTCATCCTGCTGGCCCTGATCGCGGGCATCCTGGGCACGACCCTGGCGATGATCGAGGCCTCCCGCCAGAGGGACCAGGCGATCGAGGCCCAGCGCACGGCCGAGACCCAGCGACAGGTCGCGGCCCAGGCCCAGGAGCAGGAGGCCCTGCAGCGCCAGCTGGCGGTCGAAGCCGCCGAGGGACAGCGCAGCGCTTCCGAGTTCCTGCAGAAGACCCTGGCGCTGACGGATCCCGAGGTCGCGGGCACTCCGAACCTCTCGGTGCGCGAGCTGCTGCAGCGCGCCTCGCGGGAGGTGAACGACACCTTCCTCGGTCAACCGTCGGCCGAGGCCATGGTGCGCAGCACCATCGGCCACGCCTACGTCTCCACCGGCGACCACCCCCAGGCCGAGTTCAACCTGCGCCGGGCCGCCGACCTGCGCTCCGAAACGAAGGAGCTCGACGGCGAGCAGCAGTACCGCGACCTGTGGGCTTTGACCAAGGTGTGCTTCGCCCTGGGGCGCATGGACGCCATGGCCGTGGCGCACCGCGCGCGCATGGCGGGCCACGACTTCGTCCGGGAGACCCAGCCGGAGCTGGCCGATCTCATGGACCGGTTCATCCGCGCCACCGACGAAGCCGACATCGACCTGGGGGAGGTCCTGTTCGCCCAGGTACGCTCGCAGGCGCGCGAGGTCCTGCAGGACGGCGATCCGATCTGGGAAGTCCTCGCCGGAAGCTACCAGCACGCCGCCTACAGCCTGTGGCACTCTCCGGTCGAGCTGCGCACGGAGGCCTTCTGGAGAGAGTCCCTCGCCATCCTGCGACGGGAGCTGCCCGAGAGCCATCCGGACATCGCCGAGGCCCTGAGCCAGCTGGTCGGGGTCTTGAATCGCGGCGGTCGTCCCGAGGAAGCCGAGGAGCTGATTCGAAGCTCCGTTCGGACCCTGCGCACGGTGTTCGGCGAGGACAACGACCGCTTCGCCTTCGCCCTCTCCATGCTCGGGGAGAACCTCGTCGGCCAGGGGCGCTACGAGGAAGCCGAGCCGCTTCTGCTCGAGGCGCACACGGTCCTGGGCCAGATCCAGGACGCCACCAGCTTCTACCCGCTCGACTCCCTGACCCGCATCCTCGCCCTCTACGACGCCTGGGGTCGGTCCGAACCTGCGATTCCGTTCCGCCGTGAGCTGGCGGAGCGCACCTCGCGGGCACCGTATGCAACGGTCTGGACCATGTCCCAGTACCTGTTCAGCCCGCACGCCGAGCTGCGCGACGCGCTCGGCGCCCTGCAAGCCATCGCGGACCTCTACGAACGCCGTCCCGCGCAGCAAGACCAGCCCCTGCGGGACATCGCGGGTATCCTCGACACGGTCCTGGCGGAAGCCGAACGGCTGTACGAACCGGACGATCCGGCCGCGGTCACCCTCGGACGCATGCTCATCCGCTGGTCGCGCACCTTCGAGGGACGGGTGCTGGCCCGGGACCGTGACCGCATGGCGGTGGAAGGTCTACGCAAGATCGCACCTCTGAGGGACGAGCTGCCCGCCCTGGATCCGGCCGACGGCCTGGTCGTACGCTGCGAGATCGCCCTGGACGAAGGCCGCGAGGAAGAGGCGCTCGAGCTGGCGCGGGAGACGTGGCTCGTGATCCGCGACTCCTACGACGAGGACTCCTGGATCTCCGCGCTCTCCAAGGGCCAGATCGGCAAGTGCCTCCTGCGAGTCGGCATGCTGACCGAAGCCGAGACCCTGCTCCTGCAAAGCCACAGCGGACTGAGCGCCCACCTGGGTGCTCACAACGCGGACGCCGAGTGGGTCCGCGCGACCCTGGTCGAGCTGTACCAGACCCAGAACCGCCCCGAAGACGCCGCCCGCTTCGCGGCCCAGTGACACCGACCCCCGCAAGCCATGCTCAAGACCTTCCTCGCCATCCTGCTCGGCGTCCTCCTGTGGGGAGGCCTGTGGGCGTTCGCCGGATCGACGCTCCCCTCGCTCCTGTCCGACCACTTCGATGAGGAGGGCTTTGCGCGGACGACCGTCGGCCTGGGTGCCCTGGTCGGAGTCAGCGCCTTGCTCTCGGTCCTAGCCGGACTTCTGTGCGCCCGCATCACCGGTAGCATGAAGAGCGTCTGGATCCTGGCGCTCGTCCAGCTCGCGATCGGGATCTTCTTTCAATCGCGGTACTGGGACGAATTCCCGCTCGGGTACCACGTCGTCTTCCTGGCCCTGGTGATCCCCTTCCACCTCTTGGGTGGCAAGCTCGGCACCAAGGCCTCGGACTGATTCGGGCCGCCTAACGCGCCGCCTGGACGTCCATCTCGCTGTTGCGCGAGGTGTCCAGGTACTGGGCCGGGTTGCTCATGCCGGTCGTGTGGCACCAGCCGGTCACGTGGCCCATGGAGTTGGCGCCGGGTAGCTGGCCCCGGGAGCGTTCGGTGGTTCCGTCGTTGGGGCTGGAGAGAATCAGGTTGGTCAGGAAGTTGCAGGCGGAGCCCGAGTTCTGGGTCGTCCAGTAGGAGACCTCGGCTCGGGCCCAGGTCGGGATCCCCGCCAGCCACAGGGTCGCGCCGCTCGGGGAGAGGTCGGTGTTGTTGCCGCAGGCGAAGGAGCCCAGGTTGGCGAGAGGCGTGCCCTGGTAGGGCGTTCCGACCGACTGGATGCGACGCGCACCCCGGGCGTGGTCGAGGCCGCTCGTGTAGTAGGTGTAGAGGTGCAGCGCGGCGTTGCCGCCCTGGCTGTGGCCGATGACCCCGAAGGAAGACAGGTCCTCGCCGGTCTGGGCCATGAGCTGGGCGAACTCGTCGTGGGAGCGGTTGGCGTCGGGATCGAAGAACACGACACGATTGCCGCTGAAGTCCCCCAGAGGCCAGGGCATTCCACCGGAGCAGTAGCCGTGGGAGAGCATCAGGGTGTCCTGGACTTCGACGACCTGGTTGCCGGCATCCAGCGTGCCGATACCCTGCCCAAGCACGGCCGGCCCCATGAGCATGTCGCGCGTGACGCCCAGCGCGAACGTGTCGTTCCAGGGGGCGAGGGCGCTCGCCGCGACGGAAACGCGCTCGCGACGATCGTAGGGCACGTGGGATTCGGGGTCCTGCAGGCGCACGTTGCGCAGCTCCAGGGGCAGGCCGGCTCCGGCCAGCTCCAGCCAGCGCCGATCGAGGGAGAGAGCGAGGGGCTGCCAGCTCGAAGCGCCGGAGAGCGGCACCATGCGGCTCAGCCATACCACGGGCACCCGGCTGCCGTCCCGCGCGGTGCCCCAGACCTCGAAGGAGCTCTGCACGCGCTCGAGTCCCTCGGCCGTCCAGGCGTCGAGCTCGACGCGCAGGCGCAGCGGATCGGGTTGCAGGAGGCGCGCCCTGTCGCTCAGCCGAGCGTCGGGCTCGGCTACGAACAGCTCGTGATCGCTCGTCCGCAGGAAGGGGCGTCCCTGACCGTCCAGGCCGCGGGCCACGAAGTGCGCGTGCACGTTGCCGCGCAGTCCCTCGACCTGGATGGCGAGGACTCCGTCCAGGGCCTGGCGATCGGCGCCGCGTCCATCGTCGGCCAGGAACACTCGCTCGATCGTCTGCCCCGCGCTCGTCAGCACCAGCTCGACCTCTTCCAGGTAGGCCGCCTCGTCGCTGAGCCTGGCCACGAATCCGATCGGCCGATCGCTGAGGAGGTCGAACGACGCGACGTGGGTCTCGAGCTGCAGCTCTCCCCCACCGGTGACGAGCAGCCGAACTCCACTCGGCCGCGGCCGGTTGCCGGGTGCGCTCAGGCGCACCTGCCACTCGTCTCCGGCCCGGGATTCGAGCCGATGGTGCTCGTAGCGATCGGCCGAGGCCAAGGCACCCCGCTGGACGGATCGCACGCCGCGTCGAGCCTGGGCCGTCAGGTTCACGCTGCCTGCCCAGGGACTGCGGGCGCGCACGTCCAGTCGGTTGCCTTCCGAAGCCAGGACCGTGATCCCGAGCGAACCGTCGCGCTCGACCGGCAAACTCTGGTCGGAGATCCAGCGCCCATCGCGCCCGCGAACGAACTCGAGCTCCAGCAGCGCGTGGTTCGAACGCACAGGCACGTCCTCGGGCAAGGGCAACCGGAGGCGGCCCGAGAGAAAGTCCTCGGGCGGCGCGGCCACGTCCTTGGGACGTAGCGTGCTCTGGGCCTGGAGCGGGCTGACGAGAACGAGGGCGAGAGCTGCGAGGGAACGTCGGTTCATGGCTGGCCTCCCGGGTTGGCCCCCGAGTCTAGCGCCGCGGGCGCGGCTCGGGTGCCCTCAATCGGATCCCAGCGGATAGTGCTTGCTACTGTAAAGACCGCCGGCGTGCTTCCGAATCGTGCGGTTCTCCGGCCGGTAGGAGAAGTAGTACGGACGCACGCTCGCGGGGCAGTAGTGGCACACGAAGCTACGGCGTGTGAGCGAGGTGTCGCGAACGGGGGCTCCCCCGTGGGCGAGGTCCGCGCTCCACAGGAAGACGTCTCCCTTCCTGGGCAAGAAGGATTCGAGCTGCAGGCCCATCTTGGCCGCCTTCTCGTGCAGGCCGGCCAGGTAGCGCTCGTTCTCCTCGATCCCGTCCCGCTCGCGATTCCAGTTCCGGTAGCGACCTCCGAAGCGGTGCTCCTCGAAGCGGTGGCTGCCGGGGTAGTACTGCAGCTCTCCCGAACCCGGCTGGATGTCCTCGAGGGCGATCCAGGCCGCCGCCAGCTCCATGGGAGACTCGACGACGACGTAGGCCGAGTCCTGGTGGACGGCCTGCTCGCTGCCGTGCTCGAAGGACAGGCCCTGGAACAGGAGCGGCGACTCCTCGAAGATCGTGCTGAGAAAGCGCGTCACGGCCGGGTCCAGGCCCGCCTCGAGCGCCGCCTCGTAGTGAACGTAGAGGTCGAGCAGCTTGTAGCGCTCGGAGCGCAGCTCGGGATCCAGGGGAAAGACCGTGCCGTCCAGCTCGATGCGCAGCCTCGGATCGAGGTCGCGCCAGGCCGCATCGAAGTCGGCGTTGATGCGGTCGATGAGATCGTGGGGCACGGCCTGCTCGAGGGTCACGTAGCCGTGCTCGATCCAGAAGCGGACGCGCTCGGCCTCCGGGCCCGTCAGCTTGCCCTCGGCGACCTCTTGCTCCAGCCGCCGCTCGGCCTCGGCGCGGTCGGTCCACAGGCCACCATGGCGGCTGCGGAAGCCAGGACGCTTGCGACGCAGGGAGCGTTTGCTGAAGAGGCGGTCGAAGACCATGGTCCGATGGGGCAGGTACGCCCTATCCTACCAGCACGGCGGAGGTCGTGATGGGTGCGTTCGATCGGCTGGTCGAGGAGAAGCTGCAGAAGGCGATCGAGGAGGGGATCTTCGACGATCTCCCCGGCCACGGACGGCCGCTCGACCTCGAAGATCTTTCCGGCCTGCCGGCCGACCTGCGGCCGAGCTACCTGCTGTTGAAGGGAGCCGGCGTGTTGCCCGAGGAGATGCAGGTCAAGAAGGAGGCCCTGCACCTGGAGGATCTCCTGAGGGCGTGCGAAGGGGACGAGGAGCGCGAGGCACTGCGCACGAAGCGGGAGCGTCTTTGGATGCGCTACCGACTGCTGCAGGAGCGCCGCCGCCTCGAAGGGCGACGGTTCCCCGGTTAGAAGCGGAACGTGTAGGAGACCTTGAAGGAGACCCCCTGGAACCGGGTCCGGAGCGAGCCGTCGTCCTCGTCCAGGGTCTGGTTGAAGACCAGGAAGACCTCCCGGCCCGCCACGGGAATCCAGCGCCAGCGCGAGTTGATCCCGATCGAATCGGACAGGCTGTCCCACTGGATGAAGTTCTGCCAGGAGAGCTCCGGGTTGAAGGCGAAGTCGAAGCGTGCACGGGAGAGGCCGGTCGTGAAGTCTCCCCCCGGCAGGGAGACGTCGTTCCACTGGTACTCGAGGGAGGTGTTGAAGAGCGAGCTGGGTCGCCAGGAGACCTCGGCCTGGACGCTCGAGCGGTGGCCGTCGAAGAACTCGCCCACGTCCACGTCCAGGCTGAGGGACGTAGGGCGCCGGAGCGCGGACTCGAACTCGAGTCGCGCCCGGGCGAAGTCGTACTCGCCCACGGGAATCACCACGCCGTCGGCGATTTCGAAGTCTTCGATCAGCTCTTCGTGGATCGCTTCTAGCTCGAGGCGCAACTCGTCCTCCCGCTGCCAGTAGACCCCGAAGGGCTGGAACTCGAAGACGGCCGTCTGCAGGTCGCCGTCGGTCCCGGTCACCACGTCCAGCTCCGCCTGGAACTCGAGCTGGCGGATCGTGTCGCTGATACGGGGCCGGTAGGTCAACTCGCCGCTGTAGCTGCGGACGTCACTGCGCGGAAGGAAGCCCAGGGCCGGGTTGAAGTTCTCCTGGATCTCGAAGAAGCGCAGCCCCCAGCGCCAGATGTCGTTGGGGTAGAGGACCTGGGCGCCGTAGGCCAGGTCGTCGTCGCTCACGTCGACCAGAGGATCGGAGGACTCCGAATCGGTCTGCAGGAACCAGGCCTTGGCCTGCAGCCGCTTGTCTCCGAGGAAGCTCGTCGTGTTGAAGTTGCCGTCGATCCCGTACAGCAGGTTGTCCTCGGGCCCGCCCGGGTTGCCCCGGGTCACGATCGCCCCCAGGGTGGACTGCTCGCCGACGTTGCGGGAGACACGCCCCACGAAGAAGTTGTCCCCCTCGACCTCCCCGGCGCCTTCGATGCGCGCGTCGCCCGTCTGCACGTCGAGGAAGCCGAGGTTGTACTTGCCCACCCGCCCGGTGATCTTTGCTCCGGCCTGGATCGGGACCTCGGAGCCTTGCACCAGACCGATGCGGCGACTGAAGAAGGGCAGCGCGTCGGTCGATCCGTCGGCGAACTCGAACAGGCCCGGGTTCTCGAGGAAGAAGTCCCGGCGCTCCGGAAAGAAGAGCGGGAAGCGCGTCAGGTTCACCTGGCGGGCGTCGACCTCGGTCTCGGCGAAGTCCGTGTTGACGGTCACGCTGGCGGTCAGGTTGGAGGTCAGCCGGTAGAAGGCGTCCAGCCCGAAGTCGCCGAAGACGTGCCGCTCCCCTTCCAGGCTGTCGTTCTCCCAGTCCCCCACGAAGAACGGAACGAGATCCAGGCCGATCCCCTGGCGAATGCCCTCGATGCCCGTGATCCTGCCCGCCTCGGAGATGTTGAAGAAGCGCACATCCCTGCGTGCCCCGGCCCAGCGCGCCGTCTCGTTCTTGCGCTTGATCCAGCGGTTGACGTTGAAGCCCCAGGTGTCGAGCCCGGGACGGAAGGTCAGGGTCTTGAAGGGCAGAGCCAGCTCCGCCATCCAGCCCTGCTCGACCACCTGCGCCTGGCCGTACCAGATCCCGTCCCAGGGTTTGTTGAAGGAGCCACCGTTCTTGGTGATGAGGCCGTCGCCCAGGGATCCCGCCGGGCCGATCTGGAAGAAGAACGCGTTGCGGCGATCCAGGAA
>JAUIEE010000629.1 GCA_030428965.1 bacterium
CCCCCGAGCCCAACGGGTATCTCCACGTCGGTCACGCCAAGGCCATCTGCCTGAACTTCGGCTTGGCCCGGGAGTTCGCCGGGAAGTGCAACCTGCGCTTCGACGATACGAACCCCGCCAAGGAAGAGCAGGAGTTCGTCGAAGCGATCCAGGAAGACGTGCGTTGGCTCGGCTTCGACTGGGAGGACCGGATGTTCTTCGCCTCGGACTACTTCGAGGACCTGTACCGGTTCGCCCTGGAGCTCGTCCGTGCCGGCAAGGCCTACGTGTGTGACCTGACGGCCGAACAGATGCGCGAGGCCCGCGGCACCCTGACCTCGCCCGGCGAGGACAGTCCCGGGCGCGACCGGTCACCCCGGGAGAACGAGGAGCTCCTGGAGCGGATGCGTGCGGGGGAGTTCCCGGACGGCAGCCGGACCTTGAGGGCCCGCATCGACATGGCTTCGCCCAACATGAACCTGCGCGATCCGGTCCTCTACCGGATCCTGAGGGCCGAGCACCACCGTACGGGCAAGCAGTGGTGCATCTATCCCACCTACGACTTCGCCCATGGCCAATCGGATGCCCTCGAGGGGATCACCCATTCCATCTGCACGCTGGAGTTCGAGAACCACCGTCCCCTGTACGAGTGGTTCCTCGAGAACCTGAGCGTGCCGGCCCAGCCGGAGCAGATCGAGTTCGCTCGCCTCGCCCTGACCCACACGATCACCTCGAAGCGCAAGCTGGCCGCCCTGGTCGAAGGGGGGCACGTTGCCGGCTGGGACGATCCTCGCCTTCCGACTCTGAGCGGCATGCGGCGCCGGGGCTACACGCCCGAAGCTCTGCGCGCCTTCTGCGAGGAGATCGGCCTCACCAAGTTCAACAGCACGATCGACATGGTCGTCCTGGAGAACGCGCTGCGTGAGGACCTCAACCGGCGCGCCCAGCGTCGCATGGCCGTCCTGGACCCGCTGCGCCTGGTGATCGAGAACTATCCCGAGGGAGCCTCGGAAGAGGTCGATGCGATCAACAATCCCGAAGACCCCGATGCGGGCAAGCGCAAGGTGCCGTTCTCGCGTGTCCTCTACGTCGAGCGCGACGACTTCCGCGAGGATCCTCCGCGCAAGTTCCATCGCCTTGCGATCGGCAAGGAAGTGCGCCTGCGCTACGCCTACTACGTCACCTGCACGGACGTCGTCCGGGGGCCGGATGGCGAAGTGATCGAACTGCGCTGCACCTACGACCCAAAGACGCGCGGTGGTGACTCGGCCGACGGGCGCAAGGTGCGCGGCACGATCCACTGGGTTTGCGCGCAAGAGGCCGTGCAGGCCGAAGTGCGGCTCTACGACCACCTCTTCTCCAAGCCCGATCCGTGGTCCGTGGAGGAAGGGGAGGAGTTCACCGACCACCTGAACCCGTGCTCCCTGGAGGTGAGGTCGGGCTGTCAGCTCGAACCCAGTCTCCGATCGGCCGATGCCGAGGGCCTCTATCAGTTCGAGCGCCAGGGCTACTTCTGCGTGGACAAGGACAGCCGCGAGGGTGCCCTGGTCTTCAACCGCAGCGTGGCGCTGCGGGATTCCTGGGCCAAGATCGAGAAGAAGCTGGCGACCGCCGGGTCCTAGTCGGGAAGCCGCTCGAGCTTCGTGATGCGGCCCTCGGCGACCCAATCGACGACGTAGAGGTTGCCGCGCGAGTCGGTGGCCGCGCAGTGCGGGGCGAGGAAGTGTCCAGGGAC
>JAUIEE010000199.1 GCA_030428965.1 bacterium
GCGCTTGATCGACATCGAGGCCCGGGTGCTCGGAGTCCTGATCGAGAAGTCCCTCACGACCCCGGACAACTACCCCCTCTCCCTCAACGCCGCCGCCGCTGGCTGCAACCAGAAGTCCAACCGCGATCCGGTCACGGCCTACGCCGAGGCCGAAGTGGCCGTTGCCCTGGGCGGCCTGACCCAGAAGGGACTGGGGGGCCGCGTCCTCCTGGCCGGCAGTCGGGTCGAAAAGTTTCGGCACACCGCCCACGAGACCCTGGGGCTGGACGACGCTCACCTGGCCGTGCTGGCGGAACTGCTCATGCGCGGCCCCCAGCCCCCCGGAGAGCTGCGCGCCAGGGTCCATCGCATGGCGCCGACGGCGAGCCTGGGGGAGCTGGTTCCGCGCCTCGAGCGTCTGACGGAACGCGGGATCGTGCGCCGCCTTGCACCGGCACCCGGGAGTCGGACGGAGCGCTTCGAGCAGACGCTGACGGAGAGCCGCGACCTTGCGACGGCGACGACGCCCGCGCCCGTTTCCTCCCCGGAGGCGGCTCCGAGCGAGAGCATGGAGAGGCGCGTCGCCCGGCTGGAGACCGAGCTCCGGGACCTGCGGAACGAGTTCGATCGTTGGGTCTCGAGGCTGGGCGACTAGGAACGGGGGCTAGGGCTCGAAGGCTTCGGCCCGCAGGTAGCGGCCGACGACGTCCCCGAAGGACTCGGTCGTGGGCTGGAAGGTCATGGGCGTGGAGGCCAGCGCGGCTGGCGAGGATGGCCGAGGGAACGGTGGGGAAGGAAGCCGTCGATCCCAGAACCGGGAAAGCAGGCGGAAGGAAGCCCTGAACCGTCGCCGGCCACCTCAAGGGGGTCCGGGCCTCATTCGATACGCGTTTCGAAGCTTCATCCCCCCGGCCCGGCCCCTGTCCGGGCGATTGCCATGAACGAACTTCCTTCCCCCCTTCCCACGGCGCCGCCCCAGAACGTGTTCGTCCGCATCGCCGGTGCGAGCGGTGAGCAGGTCTCTCCGATCGGTGTCCATGGCCCGGTCCCGATGCGGGTCTCGAGCGTCAAGGGAAAGGAAGTCGAGCTGGAGGGCCCCCACTTCTTCCCCAAGAACTGCGAGCTCGAGATCACCTGGGGGGAAGAAACCCCCGCCGTGGGCACGGTCCGCAAGGTGCTCCAGCTGGGGACGGCCCCCACCTACGGGGTGTGGGTTCGCGTCGCCACCGAGTCCATGGATCGTTTCCAGGCCCTGACCGTCGATGGGGAGAAGGCTCACGATCGGGGCCTTCCGTACCGGTCCGCCTCGCTTCCCGACTGGGCCTCTCGTCTGGCGGGGGAAGGAGAGGTGAGCCCCCAGCAGCTCGAAGAGATCGCGGCGCGCGCCAGCGGCGAAGCGCGCCCGCTGGCCGAGGCGCTCGTGGGCGAGGGTCTCGTGCTCGAGGAGCGCATCGCCAGCTCCATGGCCATGGACCAGGGCGTTCCCTTCGTCGATCCCACATCGTTCGAGATCCAGCGCACGAACTCCGACCTGATCCCCCTCGAGCTGGCCCTGCGCTACCGCGTCTTTGCCCTGTTCGACCTGGAAGGAGTCATCACCCTGGGCATGGTGGATCCGACCGACCTCGCGGTGATCGATCAGGTCCGACTGCGCACCAGCTGCCAGGTCGATCCGTGCCTGGTGGCCGGCAGTGCCCTCGATTCCCTCATCGAACGCCTCTACCGGAGATCCCCGACCCAGGCCTCCCTGGATGCCGTCGCCGAGGACTTCGAGCCGGTGGCCAGCATCTCCCAGAGCTCCAATCAGACGGTCCGACTGGTCAACTCCCTGATCGAGGAGTCCGCCCGGGACGGGGTCAGCGACATCCACATCGAACCCGAGAAGGACAAGCTCCGCATCCGCATCCGGGTCGACGGGATCCTGCACGAGCACTCCGTTCACCCGCTCAAGCAGCACGCTCCGATCGTCTCCAGGATCAAGGTCCTCTCCAAGCTCGACATCGCCGAAACCCGTCGCCCCCAGGACGGACACTTCAGCATGCGGGTCTCGAGCGGCAACGCCGACATGCGTGTCTCGACGATCCCCACGGTCCACGGGGAGAACGTGGTCCTTCGCCTCTCGATCTCCGACGGACGCGCCATCGACCTGAACGAGCTGGGGATGCCGCCCGAGGCCCTGAGGCGTGTCGAGGACCTCCTGGAACACCCCAACGGGATGATCCTGGTCACGGGCCCGACCGGAAGCGGCAAGACGACGACCCTGTACGCGGCCCTGGCCCGGCTGTCCACGATCGAGCGCAACGTGGTCACGATCGAGGATCCGGTCGAGAAACGGCTGCCCCTCTTGCGTCAGACCGAGGTCAACCCCAAGGCCGGGGTCACCTTCGCCACGGGCCTGCGCAGCATGCTGCGCCAGGATCCCGACGTCATCATGGTCGGAGAGATTCGTGACCAGGAAACGGCCGAGATCTCGGTCCAGGCTGCCCTGACCGGCCACCTGGTGCTGAGTACGCTGCACACGAACACGGCGGCCGGAGCCATCGTTCGCCTGAGCGAGATCGGCATCGCGCCCTTCCTGATCACCTCTTCGCTGCGGGCGGTCATCAGTCAGCGCCTCGCTCGCAGGGTTTGCGAGGCCTGCCCCGAGGAAGTGGTCCCGAGCCGGCGGCTCACGACCGGGCTCGAGTACAGCCCGCCCGGAGGCAAGGTTGTCCAGGGCGCGGGCTGCGGGCGCTGCATGCACACTGGCTACCGCGGGCGCGTGGGTCTGTACGAGATGCTCCACCTTAGCCCCGGGCTGTCGGCGGCGCTGCTCTCGGGAGCGCCGCGGGATGCTCTGGCCCGGGAGGCACGCCGCGCCCTGTTCTGCGACATGCGCGCGGACGGTCTACGCAAGGTCGAGGCGGGACAGACCACCCTCGAGGAGGTCGCGCGGATCGTGGGCCTCAAGAACCTGGATGCGATCGGCGCGGAACTCGAGGGCTGATCCATGACGGCCTTCGCGAGCAGGTCCCGCAACTCCCGGGGCGAGATCGTCGAGAAGACGCTGGAGGGGGCCAGCCTGAACGAGGTGCTCATGCACCTCGAGTCCCAGGGCCTGTTCCCCATCGACGTCAAGCCCCTGGCCGAGGGAGCGCAGCCGGGCTCACCGCCGTCGACCCAGCGGGTACGGGGTCGGGTCAAGCGCAAGGACCTGATGCAGTTCTCCATCCAGCTCTCGAGTGCCCTCGGGGCCGGAGTTGCGATCTTCGCCGCGCTTCAGTCGATTCGGCAACAGACCCAGAACGCGGCCCTTGCCAGGGTGCTGGAGCAGATGTGCCGGGACCTCGAGGAAGGGCTGTCCCTCTCGGCCGCGATGCGGCGTCACCCCAAGGTCTTTCCCCACGTCTACGTGGGCACCATCGAGGCCGGCGAGAAATCGGGCACCCTCGACGACATGCTGGACAACCTGGCCGAGTACCTCGAGGCCGAGATGGAGGTCCGCTCGGACGTCCGCTCCGCGGTGCTCTACCCGGCCATCGTCATCAGCACCCTCTGCATCGCCATCACGGTCCTGATCGTGTTCATCGTGCCGCGTTTCGCCGCCTTCTACTCCGGCTTCGACGCGGAGCTGCCCCTGCCCACGCGGATCCTGATCACGAGCAGCTCCCTGGTCTCCGATCACTACGTCCCGCTACTCTTGGCCCTGGGCGGACTTGTCTTCGGGGTTCGAAGGGCGCTGCGAAGGCCGCGCCTGCGGGAGATGGTCGACCGTAAAGCCCTGCGCGTCCCCTTGGTCGGCACCCTGCTGGAAACCTCGACCACCCTGCACGTCGTGCAGATGCTGGGACTGTTCTCTCGCGCCGGCGTTCCGTTGCTCGAGAGCCTGCGCACGATTGCGAATACCGTCGCGAACACGAAGTTCCGCAACGACCTCCTGGCGGTCGCGGACGGCGTGTCCGTGGGTGACAGCCTGACCTCCGGTCTCGAAGCGCGACAGTGCTTCCCCATGGCGGCCCGGCACATGATCGCCAACGGAGAGGCCACGGGCACGATGGAGCGCGCCTGCGAGTCCGTCGCGCGGCGCTACAAGAAGGAACTGCGCTACCTGACGAAGAACGTGGCGACCTTCATCGAGCCGCTCCTGACCCTGGTCCTGGCGGTCGTGGTTCTGTTCGTGGCCCTGGCCGTGTTCCTGCCCATGTGGGATCTCGTCAAGGTGGTTGGGTAGCTCACCCCACTCCGGCGTCCCACGCTTGGGAATCTCTCTCGCGGGCCGTGGTCCCCCTCAGGCCTCAGGGGCCAACGGCCGAAGGCGGCAAGTGACTTTTCCCAAGAACGAGTCTCGGCCAGCCCCGGCGCGAAGACTCTCCCCCCTCCAAGTACCATGCGAACCAAACTCTTCAACAGCAAGAAGTCGGGCTTCACGCTCGTCGAACTCGTCATCGTCATCGTCGTACTGGGGATCCTGGCCGCCGTGGCCGTCCCCAAGTTCTTCGACTTCAGCGGCGACGCCAAGGAAGCCGCCTGCAAGGGTTCCCTCGGTGGGGTTCGCTCCGCCATCGCCAACTACTACGCCTACACGGCCACTCCCTCCGGAGGTGGCACGGCGACCTACCCGACGCTGGTCCAGCTGACCACGGCCAACACCGTCATGGCCCAGGAGATCCCCGACAACCCCTACTCGACCAGCGCCACCAAGAACGCGGTGGTCGCCGGGACGACCAAGGGCACTCCGGTCACAGCCGGCACGACCGGAGGTTGGTGCTACAACGCCACCACGGGCGAGTTCTGGGCGGACACGGCCAGCGGCGCTGGAGAGGCGGACTTCTGAAATCCCGTCGGTTTCAGCGCGCACGCTCCGGCTTCACGCTCACCGAACTCGTCGTCGTCCTGGTGGCCGTCTCGGTCCTGGCCGGGATGGCCGTGGGTTCCCTCGACGGCATTGCCTCGGCCCGTGAGAACGTAGCGGCCACGCGCATCCGCACGACGCTTCGTCACGCACAGGAATGGGCCATGGGTTCCAGCAACGCAACCTGGGTGAGCTTCGACACGGGCAGCGACCTCGTTTCGCTCTACGTGGAAGACCCGGCCAATCCCGGCAAGGCGGGAAGGGTCACCCTGGCGGACCCCTTGACCCGCGGTCCCATGACCCTGCAGCTGGGAACGGACGGCGTCGGCCTCGAGTCCGCCGCTTTCGGAGCCACGGCGGAGGTCCAGTTCGATTCCCTGGGAACTCCCCACGACGGCAACGGGACGAACCTGGCGAGCGACGGCACGGTCTCGATCACGGGCGGGACCACCGTGCGCGTGAGCCGAGAAACGGGATTGGTGAGCGTGGACTGAGGTCCCGGACGTCATGAAGGTGCCTGCGAAGAGGAGTTCCGGCTACACGCTGGTGGAGATGGTCTCGGTCATGACCATCCTCAGCGTCGTCGGCCTGGCGACCTCCTTCGTCATCCTGGAATCGATGCGAGTCTACGCCCGCACCGCTCCCTCCATGGACGCCTCCTACCAGGCTCGCCTGGCGATCGAACGCATGCGCAGGGAGCTGAGGTCCATGAAGGACACCGACTCCATCAGCGTCTTCACCGGCTCGGCCCTCACCTTCGACGACAGCACCGACAACACGATCGCCTACGGCCTGTCCGCGGGCCAGCTGCAGCGCAACGGCGTTCCCCTGGCCCACGGCGTCACGGCCCTGGCCTTCAGCTACTGGGCCAAGGACGGCAGCGCGGCGACGACAGCCGAGGACCTGCACCTGGTGGACATCGACCTGACGGTCCTGGCCGGGGACCAGGCCTACCGTCAGACGACCTCGGTCTTCCCACGCTTCCTCACCCCGGCGGCCAGCTCCCCGGGGAGCTCGAGCCCGACTCCGATCGGCCTGTGGAACTTCGACGAGACCAGCGGATCCACGGTTGCGGATTCGATCGCAGGCAACGACGGTTCCGTGCAATCCGGCGCGACCCCGGGCCTCGGAGGCGCCCCCTCGGGCAACTACGCCGTCGGCTACGACGGCACCGACGATCACATCGAGATCCCCCACTCCTCCGAGTACCTCCTCCTGTCGGACGGCTCGGTGCAGGCGTGGTTCAACGCGGACACGACCGGCACGACCCAGGGCATCTTCAGCAAGGACTCGACGAACTACGACACCGGCGGCCACTTCACGCTGCGCCTGATCGGAGACGACATCGAGCTTCGAATCCAGAGCACCTCCCAGTCCTACTACGTCCAGTACCCCAACTCGGTGAGCAGCGGGAGCTGGTACCACGTCGTGGTCACCTTCGGAAGCGGCGGACTCCACCTCTACGTCAACGGGCAGCTGCGGGACTCGGACGCCTACACGGGCGGCCTGCTGGGCAACACCGAGCCCATCGCCATCGGAGCCAATGCCTGGCAGAGCGGCGACAACACGCTCTCCGGCTTGAACCAGCACTTCGACGGCCGCATCGACGCGGTCGCCATCTACGACCAGGCCCTGACCGCCAGCGAGGTCCTCAGCCTGTACAGCGCCGGGGGAGCGTACTGAGATGGGGGTGCACTCCTCCCTGGGCCGGCATCGAGTTCCGCTCTGCAGGCGGGGCTCCGCCCTGGTCCCCGTCGTGGCGGCCATGCTCATCCTGCTCCTGGCGGGCGTAGCCCTGTCCGAGCTCTTCGGGGCCCAGCGCATGCAGGCCGTCCTGGCCGTCGAATCGGCCCAGGCCTACTGGGCCGCGGAGGCCGGCCTCTGGCAGGCGGCCTACACGGACTCGGAGATCGCCGGCGCCTTTGCTTACGCCGGCAGCACCTTCACCGTCACCAAGAGCGGCAATTCCTACACGGCGACGGCCGTCCGCAACGACGCCAGGCGCAGCGTTTCCTTCACCTTCACGACCTCCGGAGGTGGAGGCGGTTCCACGCCCTCGTCCGACAACCTGATCGCCCACTGGAACTTCGACGAGACCAGCGGCAGCACGGTCGTGGACTCGGTCGGCGGACACAACGGAACCCTGAACTACGGCCCCACGCTCGGCGCAGCTGCGCCACCGTCAGGATCGACGGCTATCAGCTTCGACGGAGCCGACGACTACATCGAAGTTGCCCATGCCTCCGACTTCGTGCTGTCCGACGGAACCGTTCAGCTCTGGTTCCTCTCCGACGACCTCTCCTACGCGGAGGCCATGTTCTCCAAGGACTCCGAGTACTACGACACGGGTGGCCACTTCCACCTGTACCGGAATGGGGACGACATCGTAACCCGCATCCAGAGCACCTCCGCCTCCTACTACGTTCAGGAACCCAACGTGATCAGCACGGGTACGTGGTACCACGTCGCGGTCACGTTCGGCAGCGCAGGGCTCAAGCTCTACGTCAACGGTACCCTCGCAGACACCAACTCTTACACCGGGGGTTGGAACGGCAACTCCGAGCCCCTGGTCTTCGGAGGAAGTACCGCCGCCAGCGGCAATGGCGTCGCCACCCCCGTCTACGGCCACTTCGACGGCCGCATCGACAACGTCGCCATCTACGATCGGGCCCTCACGGCCTCCGAGATCCTCGATCTCTACAACGCGGGGGGGTTGATCGAATGAATCGCTCCCTCAGGATCACGCGCAGAGGCTGCCAGGGCACCACCCTGATCGAGGCGGTGACCGCCATCCTGGTGCTGGGAGTCGCGATCCCGCCCCTGGTCGGCCTGTTCACCGAGGTCGCTTCCCACTCGGCCGACGCCACCTACCAAACGGTGGGGCTCGGTTACGCCGAAGCCCTGATGGAAGAGATCGTCTCCAAGGAGTTCGAGGACCCCGACGGGGCCCAAGGTTCCTTCGGAACCGAGGAGGCCGGTCGCAGCGGATACGACGACATCGACGACTACGACGGCTTCTCGAACTCACCGCCCCAACGGCTCGATGGCACCAGTCTCGACGACTATGGAGGCTTCACCCGCAGCGTCGTGGTCGAGAACGTCCTGGACACCGATCCCGATCCGAGCAGTCCCGAGGGCGACGGTTCCACCGCTCTCAAGCGCATCCGCGTCACGGTCAGCTGGACCAGCGGTCGCGGCGGCGAGATCAGCTTGACGACCCAGAGGGCGAGGCTCTAGGCATGCGCATTCCCCTGACCGCCCAGAAGCTGACCGTGGTCGTGGACCTCTCGCGGGGGACGATCAAGCTGGCCGGGGCCGAGACCGCCGGCGAGGCCGTTCGCTTCCACGGCGTGACCCGCATCCCCGTCGATTCCTCGGAGGCGCTCGAGCCCGACGTCCGTGACGGGCGCATCGCCCTGGCCATCGCCGACCGGGTCCATGAGCGTGGATGGGAGGGATACCCGGCGGCCTGCCTGCTCTCGGGGACCGAGACGAGCACCCAGTCCTTCCTCTTCCCCCCCATGGGCGACGACGAACTGCGCTCGGCCATCTCCCTCAAGCTCGCCCAGCGCCTGCACTTCGACGTGGGGCAGGCCTACTTCGACTTCCGGCGCGTCGGCCGCGACCAGAAGAACCCGGAGCAGGATCTGGTCCTGGTCGTCGCGGCCCGCAAGCAGGCGACCCACCGTGCCCTGGCGATCCTGAGGCGCGCCGGGCTCAAGCCCGTGGCCGTGGGCGCCGCCAGCGAGTCCCTCGCCAACCTGACCTACTACGCCAGCCTGTGCGGTGAAGACGAGGCCTCCGTTCACATCGACATCGGAGGCGACTCGACCATCCTCAACCTCTTCGAAGGACGGCTGCTACGCTTCAGTCGAGAGGTCGACGTGGCCGGCAAGTCCTTCACCGAGGCCCTGATGCGACCCATCATCACGCCCGGGGGTCCGGTGACCCTCGACGCGGGTCAGGCCGAAGAAGTGAAGCTGGCCGCGGGCTACCCGAGCGAGGACCAGCGCGTGGCTCTTCCCCACGGGGTGGACTCGACCCAGATCCTGCCCCTGCTCGAACCGGTCGCCCAGCGCCTCACGGCGGAGATCCGTCGTTCCATGGACTACCTGCGCAGCATCCTCAAGCGCAGGGAAGTCGATCGCATCGTGCTGTCGGGATCGGGTGCCCGCATGAGGGGCCTGGCCGAGGTGCTCGAGGAGAACCTCGAGACCCGGGTCGAGCTGATCGACCCGGTGGCCCGTGCCACCGATCACTGGAGGCTCGCGATCTGCGGAGAGCAGCCGAGCTCGACCTCGGGCTTCTCCGCCACCCTGGGTTTTTCGCTGGGCAACCAT
>JAUIEE010000200.1 GCA_030428965.1 bacterium
GGGGTGAGGTCATGACGGTCGAGCTGTCGGTCGTGATCCCGTCCTGGAACACCCGGGACCTGCTCGCAGTCTGCCTGCGCAAGCTCGAGCAAGCGCAGAAGCCCTCGACCGAGATCATCGTGGTCGACAACGGCAGTGAGGACGGGTCGTCGGATCTCCTGCGGGAAGAGTTCCCGAGCGTCCGGCTGATCCAGAACGAGAAGAACGAGGGCTTTGCGCGGGCCTGCAACCAGGGCATGCGCGCCAGCTCGGGGCGCTTCGTCTTGCTCTTGAACACCGACACCGAGGTGCCCCCCGACGGCCTCGCCCGCATGCTGGCCTTCCTGGAGGCCCATCCCGACTACGGCGCCGTCGCCCCCAAGCTCGTGCACGCCGACGGCCGCACCCAGCGCACCCTGATGGCCTTCCCCAACCTGTGGACGCCGCTGTTCTACGCGACGCCCCTGGAGCGCTGGTTCCCGAACTCGCCCGAGCTGAAGCGCTACTACCTGCGCCACTGGGATCAGGAGGACGAGCGGGACGTGGATCAGCCGCCGGCGGCCGTGCTGCTCCTGCGGCGTGAGGTGCTCGATCAGGTGGGAGAGTTCGACGAGCGTCTTTGGCTGTTCTTCAACGACGTCGATCTCTCCCTGCGCATCCGCAAGGCCGGCTGGAAGACGCGCTACCTGGCGGGGGTCGAGGTCGTGCACCATGTGGGCGCCTCGACCTCGAAGTTCGGCAACTTCGTGGCCGAATGGCAGCGGAACCGCCTCACCTACTACCGCAAGCACTACGGCTTCCTGGCTGCCCTGTGGGTCAAGGCCTGCGTGGGCTTCGCCTTCGCGGACTTCTGCGTCCAGCAGCTGTGGGCCGGCCTGCGTGGAAAACCCCACGAGCCCCTCGGCCCTACGGCGAGGCAGTTCCTCTCCTTCCTGGGCAGCTAGGGCCAGAGGTCGGAAGCGGGGACGGCCTCGGGCCGGGCGCAGCCCTGCCGCCTGAGCTTCGGCTCGAAGGACTTGATCGGACCGTCCGTGGGGCGAAGGTCCAGCGGCGGACGGTCGCTGCGGTCCTGGCTAGAAGACGACGTAGCCGCCGTACTGGGGCGCCGGCGTACGGCCCCAGACGTAGAAGGCGGCCAGCCCCACGAGGGCCAGGGCGATCAAGGCCAGGACCACCCCTTTGCGTCGATCCCGCCTGGAAGACGCGGTCCTAGAAGACATTGTAGGTGAAGTCCGAGAAGGAACTTCCACTCGACATCCAGTAGAGAGCCGCCAATCCCCCGATGACGATGACGAAGGGGATCAGGATCCAGAGCCAGTACTCTTTGAGGAAGTTCATGGGTTCGGTCAGGGCCAAGGTCTTTGCGCCCGAAAGCATACCCCCAAAGCCGGGTCGGTGGGGGAAAGAGAAGATTCGCCCCGGAGGATTCCTCCTCGCCTGGGGCGCTGGGGGGGCGGGCAGGCGCGACGGCCTCGGGTCCGGGGGGCCGGCGGGCGCCTTCCCGTTCAGGCCTAGAAGACGTTGTAGATGAGGTCCGAGCCGGTGGCGCCGTCGGCCATCCAGTAGAGGACGGCAATTCCTCCGACGACGATGACGAAGGGGATCAGGACCCAGAGCCAGTACTCTTTGACGAGGTTCATGTTGCAAGGAAGGTCGGGGTTGGCGTTCCTGCCCAGGCTACCCCGGAACCTTCCTTGCTTTGGTTCGAACCAGGTTCGATTAGAACAACGTGTAGATGAAGGGCGCGATCAGCGGTGAGCTGGCGGCCACCACGAGCAGGCTGCCGATCGTCAGGAGCACGACCACCAGGGGCATCAGGTACCAGTGTCCGCGCAGGGTGAAGGCCTTCAGGAGCTCGAGGATGGTCGCCACCCGGTGCCCGAGCTTGTAGAGCACGAAGCCCAGCACGCCGGCGACGAACCCGACCAGGATCCAGGGGGCGATGCTGGGGGGCAAGAGCCCGATCAGCTTGGAGCCGCCCAGGATGATCGTGAAGACCAGGCCCAGGAGGCCGCCCACCTTGAGGAACGACTGCCAGGCAGGCTCGTCCTTGTAGGTGATCGTGTAGGAGGTGCCGAGCAGGGCCCACAGGGCCAGGAAGACCTTGCCCCAGGTCGGGAAGCCGCCTTCTTCCTCGCGGGTTTCGAACTCTCCCTGGGCGATGGCCTGGTGCGCTTCGGGGAAGACGCCCATGCCATCCAGCTCGTCGATCAGGTATTCCGCGAAGGCCAGGTTGCCTTCGGGGGTGAAGTGCCATTCGGCGTCGAAGTAGAGCTGGGTTCCGTTCTTGGCGTGGGCCCGCAGGGTGGTGCGGGGATCGAGGGTTTCGATCCCCAGCTCGCGACCCATCTCCAGGAAGAGGTCGATGGGGCGGTCGGGGGACCAGAGGTCCTCGGGGATGCCCTTCATGCCCTGGGGGCTCTTGGCGAAGCGGGCCTTCTCGTCCGGCTCGATGGCGCTCTCGGAGGGAATCGGCACCATGACCAGGCGCGCGCCCGATTCGTCGCAGGCGTTCTTGAGGGCCCGCAGGGATCCCCGCGTGCGTGCGATGGCATCCGCCAGGAAGGCGGGCTGGTTGCGCAGGAGGGGAGCGAACTCGCTGTAGATGGCCTCGGTCCGTCCCTCGGGCTTGAAGTGGTTCGGCGGCAGCTCACTGCCCTTGGCCAGGCGAGAGAAGACGACCTTCTGCAGGAACAGGCCGATGGCCCAGTTGCGCAGGGCGCTGCCGGGACCCGGGTCGGTCAAGTTGCCGCTCTCGAGCGAACCGTCCGGACCGTAGCGCGGCTTCGGAAAGCGCGTGTACTTCTCCTGACCGTTCCAGTAGATGTCGTTCTCGTAGGGGAAGACGAGCACGAGGTCGGGCTGATAGGCAGCGCCGAACTCCTTGAACCAGAGCGCTTCCTGGTCAGTGGAGTAGCCTTCGGTTCCCGCGTTGATGACCTCGACCCGACGCTCCTCGGAGTTCCACCAGTTCTCGAGGTGGTCCACGAAGAGGTCCTTGCGGTCCACGGTGTAGCCGAGCACGAAGGAGTCCCCCAGGGCCATCACCCGGTAGGTGTTGGCGGGCTTGGTCGGCCCCTGGTCGTCCCGCAGACCGTGTGCGTTGATCTCGAACTCGATGCTGAACTCGGACGTGCTGCGGTCGGTCGAGCTGTTGGGGCGCTTGGTCCAGCCCAGCTGGGGGTGGAACTCGTTGATGGACTCCTGGGGCCGGAAGGCCGGGAACAGCCGCAGGCCGCCCTCGAGCACCAGGAAGGCCAGGAGCAGACTGACGCTGATAGAGAGAAGTACGTTGAGAGCGCGCATGTCCTTTCCTAGCTCACCATTTCCGTGACAGAGTCACCTTCGTGCCGCAGCGCGAACTTGGTTTCCGCGATCTTCTTCTTGGCGTCGGCCCGCACGACGTAGTTGTTCATGAACAGGTAGTCCATGCCGGACAGGCTGAAGGTGTTGAAGGCGTGGGAGGGATGCTCGACGATCGGCTCGCCCTTCAGGTTGAACGAGGTGTTCATCACGACGGGCACGCCGGTGATCTCGCCGAAGCGCTCGATCATCCGGTGGTAGCCCGGGTTGGTGGCCTTGTAGACCGTCTGCAGGCGACCCGAGCCGTCCTCGTGGGTGATGGCCGGCAGCACGTCGCGCTTGTCTTCCTTGACCGGCGTCACGTAGAGCATGAAGCGACCGGGGAAGTGGCGCTGGGGCTCGGGGAAGTCGAAGAACTCGTCCGCCCGTTCCTCGAGCACCGAGGGGGCGAAGGGACGGAAGGCCTCGCGGAACTTGATCTTGGCGTTCAGCTTCTCCTTCATCTCGGCCTTGCGCGGGTCGGCGATGATCGAGCGTGAGCCCAGGGCGCGCGGGCCCCACTCGAAGCGGCCGCGGAACCAGCCGGCCACGTTGCCGTCGGCCAGGGTCTGGGCGACGAAGTCGAAGAACTTCTCGTCGTCCTCGATCTTCTCGAAGGCGATGTCGTTCTTCGTGAGGAACTCCTCGATCTCCTCGTCCGTGTAGGAACTGCCCAGGTAGGCGTGGTCCAGCGCCGGACCGCGGGGCTGGTCCAGGAGGTGGTTGTAGGCCCAGTAGGCCGCTCCGACCGATCCGCCGTCGTCGCCGGGGGCCGGGTGGATGTAGACGTCGTCGAAGGGACCGTTGCGCAGCAGCTTGAAGTTCGCCACCGAGTTCAGGGCCACGCCACCCGCCAGGCACAGGTTCTTCATGCCCGTTTCCTTGTGCAGGTAGGTGATCATCTTGAGCAGGATCTCTTCCGTCACGACCTGGATGCTGGCGGCCATGTCGCAGTAGTAGGGATCGAGCGACTTGTCGCCCAGCTTGGGGTCACGGGGCGGCTTGCCGAAGTGCTTGCCGAAGGCCTCCGTCAGGGTCGTGTCCCGGGAGTAGTGGTAGGCGAAGAACTTCATGTCGTGCCACAGGCTTCCGTCTTCGCCGACGTTGATCAATTCGTAGATCTTGTCGGTGTAGATGGGTTTGCCGTAGGGGTGCATGCCCATCAGCTTGTACTCGCCCTCGTTGATCTCGAACCCGCAGTAGGCGGTGAAGGCGGAGTACAGAAGTCCCAGGGAGTGCGGGAAGCGCATCTCCTTGATGATCTCCATCTTGTTGCCGCGGCCCACCCCCATGGTGGCCGTCGACCATTCCCCGGCGCCGTCCACGGTCAGCACCGCCGACTCCTCGAAGGGCGAGGTGAAGAAGCTCGAGGCCGCGTGGGACATGTGGTGGTCGCAGAAGAGGATCTTCGAGCTCGGGATCCCCATCCGCTTCTTCATCATCGACTTGATCCACAGCTTGTCCGAAACCCAGCGCTGCATGGATTCGCGGAACACCGCGACCGAGCGAGGGAAGGTCGCCATCGACGAGAGCAGCATGCGCTCGAACTTGACGAAGGGCTTCTCGTAGAACACGACGTAGTCGACGTCGTGCAGCGTGACCCCGCCCATCTTCAAGACGAAGTCGATGGCCAAGCTGGGGAAGCCCGAGTCGTGCTTGAGACGACTGAAGCGCTCCTCTTCCGCGGCAGCGACCAGGCGCCCGTCCTGGACCAGGGCCGCAGCGGAATCGTGGTAGTAGAAGGAGAGGCCGAGGATGTTCATCAGTCTTGTCGCCGCGCGGCGGGGAGGGTCTCGTTGCTCGCGTTCCAGTTGGCCCAGTTTCCGCCCTTGGGACGACCGATTCGAAGGGGATCGGCCACCAGGCGGTAGACGATGGCGAAGGGACCCAGGACGAGGAAGTAGAGCACGGTCAGGAAGATGCGCGAGAGCATGTTCCCGAAGCGCTCTGAGAACTGGAGCAGAGCTTTCATGGGGGTCTGGTGGGGCGTGAGGGGGGTCGGGAGACCTTCGTCACCGGGGCAGGGTGTCCTGTAGCCGAGTCTCTCTTCTGACCACAATCACAGCGCTTGGCCTGCCCCCTTTCGGTCTCCCTGGGCCCCCGAAAGAGGGGCAAGATCCTAGCCTATCCGCACGGCTTTCCCGAGCTTCGACCAGGGGCGATATGGAACCGCTCGTCGCGGGTGCGTACCCTTCCTCGATGGTCTCCACGGAGCCTCAGGCGGCGCCCTCGGCGCAGGTTCAGCCGCCGGCTGAGGGGCCCGAACCCGGGGGCAGGCGCGTCCCCTGGTCCTGGCTCCTGCTGTGGCTCCTTGTCTTTGCGATTTCCTGGGGAACCCTGGCCGATCCGCTCATTTCGGAGGACTCGGCCATCCTCGGGTACGTCCATCGCGAAGGGGCCTGGGCCGATTGGAACCAGAGCCACTACGGACTGGTCACCGTCCGCTTCTGGCGGCCCATGGTGACGACCGTGTGGGCCCTCCAGGAGGCCTGGGGGGGCGTGGAGCCGGCTTTCCTGCGAGCGGCCAATCTCTTGTTCCACGGCAGCGCCTGCGCCCTGGTTCTGGCCCTCGCGCGACTTCTGGGGGCCAGTGCCGCCGGAGCCTGGGCCTGTGCGCTGTGGGCCTCCTTCTTTCCGTACCAGGGAGGCGTCGTCACCTGGCCGGCGGGTCGGACGGACTCCCTCGCCGCCCTGGGGGTCCTGGCTGCTCTCCTGGCTGCCCTGAGGGGCTACAGGGCCCTGGCGGTCGTCCTGGCCTTCCTCGGCTGTGCGTGCAAGGAGAGCGCGTTCATCTCGCCCCTCTGGTGCCTCCTGCTCGCCTGGGGGCAGGGCTCGACCCTGCGCAAGGGGGTCGGAACCGCCCTGCCCGTCGCTCTGGGCGCGGGGGCTGCCTTCCTGTGGCGCCGCATCGCCGTCGGAGCCTGGGTCGGCGGCTATCCGGACCTGGGGCTCCACTGGCCCTCCGCCCTGCCCAGGGTGCTGTGGACCTGGTTCCAGGCCAACCAGCTGACCCTGCCCTTCCTGGGGGCCTGCGTGTTCCTGGCGGCCCTGGCCGGCACCCTGAAGGGGCGCCTCGTCTGGGCTGCCCTGGCCAGCGCCATCCTGGCGGCGGTGCCCCTGTTCCCGCTCCTGGCCGACGGCCTCATCGAGTCCCAGAACCTACGCATCCTCTACCTGTCCGACCTGGCCCTGGGCCTCATCGCGGCCGGCTGTCTCGCAGGTCGCGTTCGGCCGAGCCTGCGGCTGATCCCGCTGTTCTTGATCCTGTCCCTCGGGCTCGCCTGGCGAGCCTACGAGGCTCGGCGCGACATCGGAGACTGGTCGGCCGCGGCGCGGGGCGCGGGGGAGGAGATCGAGGAGGCTCGTCGGAAGGCGGCCGGTTTCCCTGCGAGCCAAGTCCCGCTGTTCTCCCCGGACTTCTCACGCTCCATCCGCGGAGCCTACGCCCTGTCGTTCGGAATCGCCGATCGCTTCCGCGAGCCCTTTCCTGGCGACACCCGCCCGGTGTGGCCGCTGCGCACCGTCTTCGCCCAGCCCGGCGCGGAGCGACCACTCCTCATGCAGCAAGCAGGCGGCTTGTTCCTGCCCCGCGACGAGGCCTTCCCGGGGCCCGCGTCCCGCCTGAGGATCACGGGACTCGACGGACAGCCGGTGGAGGAGCTCGTGGTGGACGAGAGCGCCGCCCACGACCCGGATCGATCCCCGCGGGTCGTGATCGAAGTGCCCTACCCGGGGGCTCGGATCGAGCTCTTGCTGTTCACGGAGATGGGCTACGAGGCCGCTCCCTGGCGGGAGGTGGGGGACGACGCCACGCTCGAGCTCTCCGTGCGCGAGCTCTTCCTGGTCGCCAATCCGGTCGTGTCCCTGGGCGAGGTCTGGATTCAGACGGCGGACCTCGGCGCCCGTCGGGCCTACCTCGAGGTACGCGTGCTCGAGGACGGTGTGCCCGTGGCCGCGAGCGACTGGATCGCCCTCTTGTGGGACGAGGACGTGCTGGACATCCTGCGCTGATGCGACCGTCGTTCGGGGTGCCTCGCGCCCTTGGGGGGCGTTGCCGAATCCTCGGGCGACGACTTCGTCGCGGCGCCTCGCCCGTCGCGAGCGGGGCACCCGTCAGGTGCCCACGACCCTGCGACCCGGGACGCTAGCGTACCGAGAGGGTGCCCGTGTACAGCTCCGAGTAGTCCTGGTCCCGCTCGAAGGTTCCGTCGCGGTCGTCGTCCCGCCAGATCTCCAGATCGATCTGGCCGCCCTCGGGAACGCGGGAGACCAGCAGGGCGAGGTCTTCCACGGTCTTGACGGCCCGCGCCTGGGCCCCTCGGGTCTGGACCACGGGAATGACGTCCCCCAGCCGCAGTCCGAGCTCGGCGGCCGGGCCGTCCGGCTGCACGGAGGCCACGCGAACCGAGGCCATGTAGCCGCGGCCGATCAGGAAGGGCTCGACGGTCATGCCGATCTTCTCGTACAGGAAGCCGTCGAGGGAGTTCCAACCCACCAGCGTGTGCAAGGACCGACGGCCCCCGCGATCGACTTCGACTTCGATCGGCTGCTGGGGTCTCAGGGGGAGGATGAAGCGCCAGTACTCCTCCTGGGTCTCGACGGGCTTTCCTCCCACGGAGACGATTCGATCGTCCGGCTGGAGTCCGGCCTGGTCGGCCGGCCCGGTGGGGGTGATCGCGGCGATGCGCAGTCCGTCCATTTCGTGTCCTGTCCAGGTGCGCGCGTAGGCGGGGGAGAGCAGCTGCTCCTTGAGGACCTTCTTGACGCGCTCCGTCGGAATGGCGAAGCCGATGTTCTCGGCGCGCAGGTTCATGGCCGTGTTGATGCCGATCAGCTCGCCGTTGATGTTCAAGAGCGGTCCACCGGAGTTTCCCGGGTTGATGGACGCGTCGGTCTGGATCAGGTTGGTGAACCTCATCGAGGCCGCCTCGATGTCCCGGTGGAGCCCCGAGACGATGCCGGTACTCACCGTGTGGGTTTGACCGTAGGGGTTGCCGATGGCGATCACCGTCTCGCCCAGGATCGGGTCGGAGCCCAGGGGAATCGTCGGGAAGGGCTTGTCGCCGTCGATCTTGAGCAGGGCGAGATCTTCCTCGGGCACGGTGGAGATCAGCTGGGCTTCGTAGACGGTGGGGTCGTCGGCCTCGTCGAAGCTGACGGTGATGCGCTGGGCTCCGTTCACGACGTGGTGGTTCGTCATGATGTAGCCGTCCTCGTAGATGACGACCCCCGAGCCGCCCGTCGTCTGGCTCTCGCCGTGCTGGAAGAGGTCGAACAGGGAGACCCTGCCCCGGCGCCGCAGGGGCGCGCTCGTGCTCTGGATGTAGACCACCGCCGGCCGAGCCACCTGGACGGCCTCGACGACCGGCGTGATGCGGCGACGCTCCTGGGGCAGGACAGCGGCCGGCATGGAGAGGGCGAGGGAGATCAGCAGCATGGCAGGGCTCCGAAGGCAGCCCCCCAGCCCGGGCTGGGGGAAGGTTCCGAAGGTCAGGAGTTCCCTGATACGCAGCCCGTGCCCGAGTGTGAGTGAAAGCCCCTGGGGGGCCTTTCCCGTGGGCTTCGGGGGGCTGAATGGTGGGCCATAGTGGACTTGAACCACTGACCTCTACGATGTCAACGTAGCGCTCTAGCCAGCTGAGCTAATGGCCCGGAGCCCCGCGCTCGCAGGGCGGCGGGAGTTTAGCGTCCACGGACCCCAGCCTTTCAAGGCTTTTCGAGGGAAAGCCTGAAGCTAGACTCTCCGGCCCTGGCCGCGCACCCGAGCGCTTCGAGCCTTTCCCCCTGCAACCCAGCCCATGGAGGCAACTTGAAGATCGGCGT
>JAUIEE010000201.1 GCA_030428965.1 bacterium
TGGCTGGACGAGGCGCTGACCCTGACCGACTCTCGATCGGAGGGCCACGACAATCCCCTGGGCTACTTCCTCCTGGGCCGCTTCTACGAGCTCTGGCAGGGTCGACCCGACGAGTTCCTCCTGCGCCTGCCCGCGGCCGTGTTCGGATGGGCTTCCATACCGCTGTCGGTGTGGGTCTTCCGGCCGCTGGCCGGTCGCCTGGGAGCGACGGTCGTGGCCTGGGTGCTGGCCACGAGCAGCTGGCACCTCTACTGGTCCCAGAACGCTCGCTTCTACACCCTCGCGCTGTGCCTCGCTCTCCTGGGCGGAGGCGTCTACCTGCGCGGGGTCCTTTCCGGTGGCAAAGGTCCCCTCGTCCTGGGCCTGGCCCTGGCGGCGGCTGCCGGACTGGCCCACCCCAGCGCAGCCATCTTGACCGCGGCGTTCCTGTTCGCTCCGTGGCTCGTGCGCTGGCTGACGGGCCGCAAGGAGAACGTACCCTGGGGCACCCTGGCGACGCTCACCCTGGGGCTCTTCGTGGCCGGCGCCCCGTGGGCCTGGGGAGTCTGGGCCAAGTGGTCCTTCAAGACCGGCGGGGGCAGCCTGACCCATTTCCTGCTCGCCACGGGCTACATGATGACCCCCACCCTCGGGGCCCTGGCCCTGGTGGGGCTGTGGTGCGCCGTGCGCCGGGATCGCTTCGAGGAGCTGCTCCTGGGGGCCATCCAGCTCCTGGCCTTCGTGATCGCCACCGGGGCTTCACTGTTCGTACGCATGAGCGCGCAGTACGTGTTCGTTTGCCTTCCCTGGACGGCGGTCGTCGCGGCGCTCCGCATTCGCAGTCTGGTGGGACGGGAGCGCCCGCGCCCGCTCCTCTTGGCGGGCTACCTGCTGGTGCTCTCGTTGCCCGGGCTCCTGGACAGTTCGCTGTACTTCGCCCTGCGGCGGGGCGATCGTCCGGACTGGCGGGGAGCTTTTCTGTACGTGCACGAACAGCTCGAGCCGGGGGACTTGATCTTCGGCATGGAGGCGCCGGTGGGGGAGTACTACCTCGATCCCCTGGCCTCCGACCTGCGCGACTGGCGCCGGGTCGTCTGGCTCGATCGATTCCGGGCGGAGTTGCCCGATGAATGGGCACGCTACGGGCGGCGGAGCTGGTTCGTCCTGAATCTCGAACAGCTCAACGACTGGCCGCTCGAGGATCGACGGGCGATGCTGAGGACCCTGGAAGAAGATTGCCGCGTCATGCGGCACTTCGAGATTCCCTGGACGCCCCGGGACCTGGACGTGTGGGTCTACTTGAGGGACGGAGCGATGGCCGACGCGAACTAGTTCGCGCGGCCCTGGAATTCGCCCGTGTCCGTGCTGACCTTGATCTCCTCGCCCACATCGATGTGCATGGGCACCTTGATGGCCCTGCCGGTCTCGAGAACGGCTTCCTTGCGCACCGTGGAGGTCGTGTTGCCCTTGACGGCTGCTTCGGCCTCGGCGACCTTGAGGGTGACCACGGGGGGGAGTTCGATGCCGATCGGGGTCGTTCCGTGGAAGGTGACCTCGACCTGGGTGTTTTCCCGTACGAAGCCCATGGCGTCGCCCACGAAGTCCTCGCTCAGGTGGAACTGCTCGTAGCTCTCCGAGTCCATGAAGACGTAGGCCCCGTCCGGTTCCTTGTAGAGGTACTCGGACTTCTTGCGGTCCAGGTAGGCGATCTCGAGCACGTCGCCCGAACTGAGGCGCATGGAGTTCGCCTGGCCCGTCATCAGGGAGCGGGTCTTGATCTGGATGATCGCCCGCAGGTTCCCCGGGGTCTTGTGGATGTACTCGGTGATGAGGAGCAGGTCTCCGTCCTTCTCGATGACCTGGCCCTTGCGGATGTCGGTGGCTCGTACGCCCATGGCGGCAATGGTGGCAGAGGGAGCTTGGGGGGCGGGGCCGAAACCACGACGTCTCGGCGCCCGGAACGATAGCACAGGCCGGCGCGCCGCCCGAGCAGCGGGCCTAGAATTGACGCCGCTGGCTCGAGGCCGGGATGTTGAGGGCCTTGCGGTACTTCGTGACCGTGCGGCGTGCGATGGAGATGCCGTCGCGCTCCTTGAGGAGTTCCGCCAGGCGATCGTCCGACAGGGGGGCGTGCGCGTCCTCCTGGTTCACGAGCTCCTGGATACGCTGCTTGATGGAGGCCTGGCTGGCCATGCCGCCGGAGGCCTTGGCCGTTCCGCCGGAGAAGAAGAAGCGCAAGGGCAAGATCCCGTGGGGCGTCTGGGCGTACTTGCCGGCGACCGCCCGGCTGACGGTCGAGATGTGGACCCCCGTGCTCTCCGCGATCTCGACCATGCGCAGCGGGGCCAGGCCCTTGACCCCGCGTTCGAGGAAGGCTCCCTGTCGGGCGAAGACCGCTTCGGAGATGCGCAGGAGCGTGTTCTGTCTCTGCTCGACGGCGTCGAGGAACCAGCGAGCGGATTCCAGCCTCTGCTTGATCCACTTGCGGGAGGAGTCGCCCTTGGCCGCCTGTCGCAGGAGCTCCTTGTGGGAAGCGCTGACCCCGAGGCGCGGGACGCCTTCGCGGGTCAGGCGGACCTCGAAGCGGCCGTCGACCTCCTCGACCACGACGTCGGGCCGAATCGTCTCGGCGGAGGCCTCGCCGTACTCGCGGCCGGGGATCGGATCGAGGGAGCGGATCGAGTCGATGGCGTGGTTGACCTCCTCGATCGTGTGTCCCGTGGCGCGGGCGATGCGGGGCAGTCGGTTGGTCGTGATGTCCTCGAGGTGATCCTCGATCAGGGTGCGTACGAGGGGAGACTCGGCTCCCAGCTCGTCCAGCTGGAGGAGCAGGCATTCCCGCAGGTCCCTGGCGCCGATGGAAGGGTGGCTTGCACGACGCAGGTCCGCCAACAGCTCCTGCAGTTCCTCGACCGTGACGTTCTCCACGTCGCACTCGGCGGCGAGCTCCTCCAGGGAGTCCACCAGGTAGCCGCGGTGGTCGAGGGAGTAGACCAGGAACTCGGTGATCTTGTGGCTGCGCTCGTCGAGGTCGCTCAGGGCGACCAGCTCCAGGAGCGCGTCCCCCAGGCTGTGGTAGGTGGCCGGCGTGTTGCGCATGGCCTCGAGCTTGCGGTCGGAATCGTCCGACTGCGTCGGTTTGGAGCGCCTCCCGTCACCGTAGTCGCGCTCGTAGCGTTCGATCGCATCCAGCATGCCTTCGAAGGCTTGACGGTCACGGTCCAGGTGCTCCTCGCCGGCCCGCTCGTCCACGGGGGGGGCATCGGAGTCTCCGTCACGCTCGGGCTCGGATTCTTCGAGGAAAGGGTTCTCCAGCAGCTCCTGTTCGATGCGCTCCTGGAGGTCCTGGGCGGACAGCTGCAGAATCTGCATCGCCTGGATCATCTGCGGCGACTGAATCAGCCGCTGCTCCATGCGTGCGTTCTGCGAAAGTCCTAGGCGCAAGGTTGTTCTCCGAAGGGGGTAGGATCCGTCCTCTTACGAGTATAATCCCGGTTCGGGCGCACCAGGCCCGAAATCGTTGCCTGCCCCCTCCAAAGCTCCGTCCTCGGGGCTACGAAAGCAAAGCGAGGAAGCGCATTGACCGGCTGGTTGGACATCACCGATGGCGAGGGGACACGTCGCGAAGCTCTCGAGGCGGGCTTGACCAAGGTGGGGGGGCCTGACGCGGACATTCCGTTCTCCCACGTGGGAAGGGACTCCCTGCACTTCTGGGACGATCCACCCCGCGTCGTGTTCGTGGGGCAAGGGGATGCCCCCCTCGTCAAGGGTCGTCCGTTCAGCGAAACGCCTCTCTCCCCGGGAGATCGCATTCAGTGGGCCGGCCGCTCCCTGGTGTACGGCGGGAAAGCGGCTCCGGGGGAGCAAGCGACCCTGGAAGAAATTCCGATCGAGGAAAATACCCGCGGCTCGCGGGCCTCGGGCACGCGGCGTGCTTCGCTGACGCCCAGGGAGGCCTTGGTTTGGAAGCGCTTGATTGCAGGAATGGCCCTGGAGCAGGGCATGGCGGACGCCAAGGTCGCGAAGCGATGGCAGGAGAGCGTGGTGCAAGGACGCTTCGATCCCGATGCCTGCGCGGAGGAGATCCTCGTCTCCGAACGCGTCGACCGGGAGGACGACCGCCTGCTCCACCGCTCGGGCCGGTTGCTGAGGGACTTCCTGATGGCCCGGGGAGCCGGCCGAAAGGCCCGTCGAGCTGCCCGCGGGGGGCTAGCCTTCCTCCTGGCCCAGGGCCTGGCGTTTCTGGCCCTGGCCGGGATCTTGGTGGCCTGCATGATCCTGCTGCGGCTCAAGGGGGTCAGCTTCGATGAGTTCCTGGACCGGATCCTCATGCGCTGAAACGCCCCGGGACTGGGACCCTTTCCCGCTTCTGGAGCTGGCGCCCTCCGTGTACGCTCCTCCCATGCCCGAATACGAGAGTTCCACCGCGCACGATTCCCCCTCGGCCGTGTTCTCGCTGACCCAGATCCGTCACCTCATGCGGGTGGAGTTCAACCGGGCCCAGCGCTACTCCTACCCGTTGAGCTGCGTCATCGTGGCCTGCGACCGCCTGGACCACCTGCGGGACAAGCACGGGTTCGAGATCAAGGAGACGGTCCTGGAAGACGTGATCGGCCTGTTGCAGGGAGCGACGCGCAACTGCGACTACCTGGGGCGTCTCATGGACGATCGGCTGATGGCGATCCTGCCCCACACGGGAAGGGAAGGGGGCGAGGCGACGGCTCGCCGCATCCTGCGCTCCGCCCGCGAGCTCAAGTTCCAGGCCGGCGGAGAGACCCTGGACGTGAGCCTCTCGGTGGGGCTGTCCCACTACGAGAACGAGAACACGATGTTCTTCGACAGTCTCGTCGAGGCGGCCGAGAGCGCCTTGGCCGAGGCCTTCGAAGGCGGAGGCGATCGCTTCGCCTACCGCGATCCGGGGCCGGGCAAGGGCTAGCAGGGCCGCCCCATGAGAATCCTCCTGGCCGAGGACGAGGAGACCATCGCGGTCACCCTGAAGGACTCCCTCGAGGAAGCCGGGCACGAGGTGGCCCACGCCGTGGACACCGAGAGCGCCCTCGCGCTGCTCGAGAGCGAGAATCCGGACGTCGTCTTGACCGACATTCGCATGCCCGGCGCGGGAGGGATGGAGATCCTCAAGCGCGCGGTCGAGCTGGATGAGGATCGCACGGTGATCTTGATGACGGGCTACGCCACCGTCGAGCAGGCGGTCGAGGCCATGCGCATCGGCGCGGCGCACTACATCCAGAAGCCCTTCCGCAACGAGGCCGTGGTGGGATTGGTCGACAGGCTCGGCCACGTGCGCTCGCTGCAGGCGGAGAACGCTCAGCTGCGCGACGAGCTGCGCGGCATCGTGGCGGAACGCATGGGGGAGATGGTCGGTCGCTCCGAGGCCATGCAGAAGGTCTTCGCGCGGATCCGTACGGTGGCGCCCACGGATGCGACGGTCCTGATCGAAGGGGAGAGTGGAACCGGCAAGGAGCGCGTGGCCCTGGCCCTGCACGAGATCTCTCCGCGCTGCGAGCACGCCTTCGTGGCCATCTCTTGCGCGGCGCTGCCCGAGAGCCTGCTCGAGGCCGAGCTCTTCGGTCACGAGAAAGGTGCTTTCACCGATGCCCACCGGGAACGCCGGGGGCGCTTCGAGATGGCCCACAGGGGGACGCTCTTCCTGGACGACATCGACGACATGCCCCTGGCGGTGCAGGTCAAGCTGCTGCGCGTCCTGCAGGAACGCTCCTTCGAGCGCTTGGGGTCGGAGGGCTCGGTCGAGGTCGACATTCGCGTCGTGGCCGCGACCAAGAAGCCCTTGCGGGAGCTCGTGCGCGAAGGCAAGTTCCGTGAAGACCTCTTCTACCGCATCAACGTCGTGCCGGTGCAGCTGCCTCCCCTGCGCGAGCGGGAGGGCGACGTCCCCCTGCTCGTCCGGCACATGCTCGAGCGGCACGGGGGCGGCAAGGACTTCAAGATCTCGGTCGCGACCATGAATGCTCTGGAGCGCTACCCCTGGCCGGGGAACGTGCGCGAGCTCGAGAACGCCGTCCAGCGTGCCGTGGCCCTGAGCGGAGAGGGGAACGAGCTCAAGAAGGAAACCATGCTGCCCCTGGACCATCGCTGGCGGGGCGCAACGGAAACGTCCGAGGAGGTCCGACCCTTGCGACAGGTGTTGCGCGAGGTCGAGATCGACCACATCCAGCGTGCGCTGGAGCTCACCGGAGGGCACCGTACCCAGACCGCCGAGCTGCTCGGCATCTCGCGCAAGGTTCTCTGGGAGAAGCTCCGGGATTTCGGAATCGACTCGGAAGACAAGTCCGCGGATCCCAAGGGCTAGCATGTCCGCGCCTGCGCCGAGTCTGGTGGAAGGGGGGCTCCCGGTCGGCACCCTGGTCATCGGGGACCTGCATCTCGATCTGGGGGACGGTCCCGGAGTGGAGCGCTTCATCGCCTGGCTGCAGGAGCAGGAAGAGACGCCCCACGTCGTCATCCTGGGGGACCTGTTCGAGTTCTGGGTCGGTACGGAGCAGGCCGATTGCCCTGCGGGTCGCGAGCTGCTTTCCGCCCTTCGGGGAAAGGTCGAGGCGGGCACGGCGATCGACGTCATCCCCGGCAACCGTGACTTTCTCCTGGACGAAGACTTCGAGCGGGCTTCCGGTTGCCGTGTGCGTCACGGCGGCTTGCTGGGGGAGGTGTCGAGTGGCGCGCGCGTGCTCTTTCTGCACGGGGACGAGCTCTCGACCCTGGACCGGAACTACCAGAGACTGCGACGGGTGCTCCGGTCGGCCCCGGTGCGCTGGCTGGCCCGCAACACGCCTACCGGGTTGAAGCGCCGGTTCGCGCGGCGCCTGCGGCGAGCTTCGACGTCCGCGGTGCGGAACAAGGCCGAGCTCGAGGTGGCCATGCAGCCCGACGCCTGTCGCGAGTACTGCCAGGCCCACGGTGCCTCGCTACTCGTTTGCGGACACGCCCACCGTTTCCAGGACGAAGATCTGGGGGACGGGCGCCGGTGGTTGGTCGTGGACGCCTTCGGGGGGCCGCGGGACACCTTGGTGCTCGGCCCGGGTGGCGAACTCGCGCCTCGGCGCTGAAGAACGCCGACGCGGACGTGCGGGCTTGGGGTCCCTCCATCGGCTGGCTATCCTGCTCGCCGATGATCATTGCGATGGACGGACCCGCCGGCGCGGGCAAGAGCACCGTGGCCCGGCGGGTGGCCGAGGAGCTCGGCCTGGCGTTTCTCGACACGGGCGCCATGTACCGTGCCGTGACGCTGCAGGTGCTCGAGCAAGGCGTGCATCCCTCGGACGGGCCTGGCTGCGCCCGCATCGCCGAAGAGCTGGAGCTCGGTTTCGACGAGGGCGGGCACATTCTGATCGAGGGCAAGCCGGGGGAACCGGACATCCGCAGCCGCACCGTCACCCTGAACGTCTCCGCCGTGTCCGCCCACCCTGGGGTGCGCGAGGCGATCGTGACCCAGCAGCGGCGCATCGCCTCGGCGCTGGCCGGAGTCGTGGCGGAGGGGAGGGACACGACGACGGTCGTCTTTCCCGACGCCGACCACAAGTTCTTCCTGGACGCGACCTGCGAGGAGCGGGCGCGGCGTCGGGCCTTGCAGGAGAGCGCGCCCGAACGCTACGAAGTCATCCTGGCGGACATCATTCGCCGCGATCGCCTCGATACCACCCGTGCCCATTCGCCCTTGACGAGGGCCCCCGATGCCCAGCTCATCGACGCCGACGGCAAGGGGGTCGAGGACGTGGTGCGCGAGATCCTGGCCCACGTGGGGCGTCCATCTTGAGCTCTGAAGCAGGTACGGAGCTCATTCACCGGGCGACGGTGCGCTACCGGGTCGGTCGCTGGTTCGTGCGGCTGTTCGTCAAGCTCTACCACCGCATGCGGGTGGAGGGGCGTGCCCACGTGCCCGCGGAAGGGGGCGTGTTGATCCTCTCCAACCATCAGTCCTTCCTGGACATTCCGATCGTGGCGGCGGCCCTCGAGCGTCACGTGGCCTTCGTGGCCCGCGACACCCTGGCCAAGAGCGCCTTCCTGCGTTTCTGGATGAAGGGCGCCGGGGCGATTCTCATCCGGCGCGGAGCCCCGGACCGGGCGGCCCTGGAGGAGATCGTCGAGCACCTGAAGCTCGGGGACTGCGTGGTCATGTTTCCCGAGGGGACCCGGACCCGGGACGGCAGCCTGGGCGAGTTGCGGGGGGGAGCCCTGCTCGTGGCTCGGCGCGCCGGGGTACCCATCGTCCCCGCCAGCATCCGCGGGGCCATCGAAGCCATGCCCCGAGGCGTTCGGCTGCCCAGGCCCCGGCGGGTGGCCATCCGCTTCGGCCAGCCGCTCCAGCCCCGGGACCCCGAGGCCCTGGAGAAGGTGACCCGTTCCATCTCGGCAGGGATCGGGGACGGGACCTTTGACTCCGTGCCCAGCGTATGATCTGCTGCCGCGTTTTCTGCCCCACGGCAGAACCCCCGGAGCCGGGCCAACCCGCCGGGGAATTCCATTCCATCCAACGCCTTTTCAAACGTCCCTTCCCCGATCCCTGATGGCACCCGTTAAGAACCGCGTCAAGAAATTCGAGCTCTCCACGGAGGAGCTCGACCGCAGAGTCGAGGCCGCCCTGGGCGGCATTGAACTGGAAGACCTGGGCGAGAAGCTCACCTCGTCCATCGCCCACATCAACCCTGGCTCCATCGTGCAGGCCAAGGTGGACTCGGTCGATCAGCGCACGGGCTTCGTCGTGCTCGACATCGGCGGCAAGTCGGAGGGGTCGATCCCCCTCTCGGAGTTCGGGGAGCAGCTCCCGGTCCCGGGGGAATCCTACGAGGTCTTCTACGACGGTTTGGGCGAGGACGACACCGCCCAGCTCTCCAAGCGTCGCGCCGATCGTCTGCGCGCCTGGGAAACCCTCGCCAAGAACTACTCGGAAGGGGACGAGATCAACGGCATCGTCCAGCGCAAGATCAAGGGCGGGCTCTTGGTCGACGTCGAAGGTGTCAACGTGTTCCTGCCCGCCTCGCAGGTCAACCTGCGACGCACCCACGACATCTCCGACTTCATCGGGGATCCGATTCGGGCGCGCATCATCAAGATCGATCCCGAGCGCATGAACGTGGTCGTTTCGCGGCGCAAGCTGCTGGAAGAAGAGCGCCAGC
>JAUIEE010000202.1 GCA_030428965.1 bacterium
TCTGGCGCGGGATGGGCGTTGTCGAACTGATCATCAGCGCCTGCCTAGTCGCCCCGGCCATCTACACCCCCCTGGGCTTTCTCGCTCCCGTCGCGGCCGCTCTCGTCGCGCTCGAAATGCTGCTGTTCTGCGCACTGCATCTTCGTTCCAGCGAGACGGGCGTAGGCCCCTTGGTTTACTGGCTCGTCGTGGCGGCCCTGTGCGCATTCGTCGCCTACGGGAGGTCAGCCCGGCTGCCGCACCAGGGCGGATTCTAGGATGGCGCAGACAGGAGAGGATCAATGAGTTCGCGGAGCGCCAAGGTCGATGCGTTCGTGAACCGAGCCACGCGGTGGCAAGCCGAGATCAAGAAACTGAGGAAGACGCTCCTCGATTGCGGGCTCGATGAAGACTTGAAGTGGGGCAAGCCGTGCTTCGCGTTCGACGGAAATAATGTGGCCATCATTCAACCCTTCAAAGAACACTGCTCTCTCATGTTCTTCAAAGGTGTCCTGCTCAAGGACACATACGGCCTGCTCCGCAGCCAAGGGGTCAACACACAATCCGCGTTGCGCTTGGAATTCACCAGCGAAGCTGGGATCAAGAAGACCGTGGTGAAGTCCTACGTGAGGCAGGCAGTCGCGGTGGAGAAGGCTGGACTCAAGGTCGACTTCAAGGCGAAGCGCGAGCTAGAGCTTCCGGACGAACTAGCTCAGGCCCTGATGAGGAACCCCAAGCTCGCCGAGGCCTTTCACGCCCTGACCCCGGGGCGGCAGCGGGGGTACGTCCTCCACTTCACGGGCGCGAAGCAATCGAAGACCCGCACGGCGCGGATCGAGAAGTGCATACCCAACATCCTTGCCGGCAGAGGTATGAACGACCGCTAGCTGCGGCGATCAGGCCCCTTCGCACGCACCCCTGTCCCCTCGAAGCGCCCGTAGCTCAGCAGATATAGAACACGGGTGTCCGGTGAGAGAGCACCAAGCGTCTTGCAGCAGCCCTTTGTTGTTCCCGCAACTCCGAAGGATACGGAGCGCCAGGGAAGTGCCGAAAGAGCTCCACCCGGGGCACCCAGACTTGGGCTTGCCCGTCAGGACCGCGCGACCGCTGTGCTAGCACCATACGTCGCGAGTCCCTTCAATCGAGTCGCGTCCCTGCCGCGCTGAGGGCAGCATTGATGCCCTACGACTTCTCGCCGGCCCGCTTGTGCAAGCGGCTCTTGTAACGCGCGGCCGCGTTCTCGTGGATCACGTTGCGCTTGGCGGCTTTGTCGATCTCCTTCATGGCGCCGGGCATGGCCTGGGCGGCTTCGTCGGAGCTAGGGGCGGCGAGGACGCGCTTCATGGCGGTGCGCATCTTGCTGCGGATGGTCTTGTTGTGCATGCGGCGCTCATCGTCCTGGCGCACGCGCTTCTTGGCTTGCTTGGTATTCGGCATGGTTCAGCTGAGTTCAGCCATCTTGGCGGACACGTCGCGGTAGCTTATGTCCACCTCGTAGATGCGGATATAAAAGGATCGGGCTTCTTCGCGGTTTCCCTGGGACTCGCAGATGCTCCCCAGGTTGTACAGGATTTCCTTCGAGCGCTCGTCGGTGCCGGAGGCCCTCGAGAGGGCCTCTTCGTACTCCTTGCGGGCCAGGTCGAGGATGCCCTTCTTCTCGAAGCAGCTCCCCAGGAGGAACAGGGCCTCCGCCTGGACCCGGGGCTCGTGCTGGCATTTTTGCAGCTCGGCCAGGGCACCGTCCACGTCTTCCGCCCGAATGAGCTTCTTGGCCAGCCTGAGGCGCAGGGAGGCGTCCCCAGGGCGGTTTTCCACCCTGCGGCGGAAGTCCGCGACCTCGTGCTCGAAGAGCTCGGCCTCCAGCTTCCCGGCCCGGTCCGCCTCCCCGGCCTTGTCCGCCGCGCGGATACGCTGCTTGAGGACCTTGGACTTCAGGTCGCCGACCTTGGCGATCCAGTCGAAGGCGTCGCGCCGGTACTGCAGGGCCCGTTCGGCGAGCTCGAGGGCGGCCTCGGGGTCCTTGAGCTTCTCGTGCACGAGCGCCTGCTCCATCAGCAGGTCCGGTGAGCTCGGATCCTCGGCGTAGGCCGTTTCCAAACGGGTCAGCTCCTCGCGCAGCTCTTCCTCCGACAGGTGCAGGCGTGACGCGCGCTCGAGCTTGCGCGCCCCCTCCTTGTCCTTGATCAACTCGCGCGAGTGACCGACGCGCTCGGCGTCCGATCGGGAGAGAGCCAGGTCGGCCGCCAGATTCTTGCGGGCCTTGAGCGCTTCCTGGTCCCGAGGATCCGCTTCGAGGGCGCGCTCGTAGTACAAGAGAGCCTTCTCCGCGTCCCCCGTCTGGTACATCATCGCACCGGCGCGCTTGAGACCCTCGGGACTCCTGGGAGCGATCTCGGCCAGGAACTCGTACACCGCCCGGGCGGACTTGAGGTGCCCGGCCGACTCGAGGGCCACGCCGAGCATCAGGTTGGCCTCCTCGTCCAGAGGGTTGGACGCGAGGTAGTCCTCCAGGGCCCGTGCGCAGGCCTCGTACTTGCCCATGCGCTGCAGGGTCTTGGCGCGCCCCAGCGGAAGGGCACCCGACACGGCCCGCAGGAGCTTGCCGCCCTTCTTCTGCTCGTGCCGCTTCTTCAGAGCTCGACGCAGCCCCGAACGAGCCTCGCCCTGGTCCGGATCGAGGTCCAGGAGCTGGCGGTAGAGCTCGACCGCGAAGTCGTAGTTTCGGCGGCGAAGGGCCTCTTCGGCCTTCTGAATGTGCTTCGAAAAGTCCAATAGAGCTGGAAAGAAGGGCGGAAAAGCTTACTGGCGGTCTGCTGGAGCGTCAACGCGGCCCCTCGCCCCCAGGGCCCCAGATGGTAGAGTCCGCGGCCCTCCCGGTTACCCTCACCTCTCCCATGCCCGAGCTGGAATTCGACCTGACCCTGTACCCGGCCCCCGTCCTGCGGCGGGTCGCCTCCCCCGTCGAGGCCTTCGACGACGAGCTGCACTCGATCGTCGAGGCCATGTACCGCCGGATGTACGCCAGCAAGGGGGTCGGCCTGGCCGCGCCCCAGGTCGGTCTCAAGAAGCGCATCCTGGTCCTCAGCCCCACCGGCGAGGAGGGCGACCAGCAGGTCCTGATCAACCCCACCATCCTGGAGAAGAGCGGCCCCAGCACCCTCTTCGAGGAGGGCTGCCTGTCCTTCCCCGGCATCTATGCCGAGATCGAACGGCCTGAGCTCTGCAAGGTGCGGGCCTTCGACCTGGAGGGCAACGAGCACGAGCTCGAGTTCGACGGCTTCGCCAGCCGCATCGTCCAGCACGAGTACGACCACCTGGAGGGCATCCTGCTGGTCGACCGCATGTCCCCGGCCGACAAGCAGCGGCACAAGACCGCCCTCGACAACCTGGTCTTCGACTTCAAGCAAGCGCGCGAGAAGCGAGCCCGGGCCGCCCGTCGTCCGTGATCACGAGCGACGCTGACACCCCCGCCCGGGCCCCCGGGAACGGCTCGGTGCTCTCGATCGGGGTCTTCGACGGCGTCCACCTGGGGCACCACGCGATCCTCGAGGCCAACGTCCGACGGGCCCGGGAGCTCGGCGCCGTCCCCACGGTCATCACCTTCCGCCATCACCCCAAGGGGGTCCTCCTGGGGCACGCCCCCAAGACCCTGACCACCCTGGACCACCGCCTCGAGCTCTTCGCCCGGCGCGGGATCGAGCACACCCTGGTCCTGGACTTCGACGAGCGCCTCAAGAGCCTCTCCGCCCGGGACTTCGTCCAGCGCTACGCCGTCGAGGCCCTGGACACCCGGGCCTTCGTTCTGGGCTTCGACAGCAAGTTCGGCAACGGCCGGGAGGGCACCCCGGAGTTCCTGCGGGAGGCCGGCTTCGACGTCCAGGTCGTCCCCAAGGTGATCGTGGGAGAGCGGGGAGTGTCGTCCACGGCGATCCGAGAGGCGGTCGAGCTCGGGGACCTGGCCGCGGCGCGGAGCATGCTGGGCCGGCCCGTCAGCGTGCTCGGCGAGGTCGTGCGGGGCGAGAACCTGGGCCACCGGATCGGGTTTCCGACGGCCAACCTCGACCTGCACCACGAGCTGCACCCCCCGCCGGGGGTCTACGCCTGCCGCGCCCGCCCCGTGAGCCCCGAGGCCCACGGGGAGAACCATCCGGCCGTGAGCAACATCGGGTTCCGCCCCACGGTGCACCGGGGGCCCCGGGACCCTCGTCCTCAGGTCGAGGTCCACCTCCTGGACTTCGACGGGGACCTCTACGGGCAGCGCATCGAGCTCGAGTTCGTGGCCCATCTCCGGGACGAACAGCGCTTCGCAGGGCTCGAGGAATTGACGGCCCAGATCGGCCGCGACGTGGAGCGGGCCAGGGAGATCCTGGCCGACGCTTCGGCCTGAGCGTTGACGGACCGCGCCCGGGCGGGCAACATTCTGCGCCTCTCCCCGGATTCCGGGGCGGGCGGGTAGCTCAGTTGGTAGAGCACTTGACTGAAAATCAAGGGGTCGCCGGTTCAAGTCCGGCTCCGCCCACCAATCCAACCCTCGGGTTCACCATGGGCAGCACCACTCCCCTCGTGATTCGCAGAAGTGATCCGACCAGGATCGAGATCGAGTGGGACGATGGAGAGGCCACGGCCATCAGCTCGCGGGACCTGCGGGCCGAATGCCCCTGCGCACGCTGCGTGAACGAGCTCACGGGGGCGCGCATGCTGGATCCTGCCACGCTGCCCGCCGAGATGACCCACCAGGACGTGCGCCTGGTGGGCAACTACGCCCTCGCCGTGCGCTTCTCCGATGGCCACGACACCGGCATCTTTCCCTTCCCCATGCTGCGGGGGTTGGCTGCGGAGCAGGGCTAGGGGATCTTGGAGCGGCACAAGGGCCCCCTGCGGGTCAACTCTCGCCTCTCGATCCCGGCCTCGGAGATCCAGGTGGACTACGCCCGCTCCCCCGGCCCCGGCGGGCAGGCCGTGAACAAGAAGAACACCAAGGTCGTGCTGCGCTTCTCCGTGCTCCGTAGCCAGGCCCTGGGAGAGCGGCGCAGGGCCATCCTCTCGAAGAAGCTGGACCGAAGGCTCACCAAGGAGGGGGAACTGGTGCTGCACGCGTCCCGGTTTCGGGAACGCAGCCGCAACGAGGAAGACGCGCGGGAGCGACTGGCCGAGATCCTGCGCGACGCCCTGACCCCGACCCGGGCGCGCCGGGCGACCCGGCCGACCCGGGCCTCCCGGGAGCGCAGGCTCGACCAGAAGAAGAAGCGCGGAGACCTGAAGCGCAGCCGCCGGGGGTGGTCGGAATGAATCCAGAGCTGGAACAGGCCCTGAAGCACGTGCAGTCGGTGCTCGAGTCCGGCCGGACCCTGCACAGGCAGGACGTGCGGCCCCTGCTGATCGCCTTCGGGGGAGAGCTTCATCTTATTAATGGTGCGGAGCCCCCCGAGACCTGGGTGCAGCGCATCCAGGGCCTCCTCGGGAGCGAGGAGAAGCGGGAGAACTGGAACCAGGCCGTGGAGTCCGAGCTGGCCCTGGCCTGCGCGGAACATATCCACGCGGTGGACCCCCGCTACCTCGAGCTCCCCAACTACGACTTCGCCTACACCCTGCAGGCGAGGGAGCGCCTGGCCGATCGGCTCAGGGCCGCCAGGGCCCTCGGAATCGAGCCTTCGGAGGCCCTTCTGGAGCAGGTCGAGGCCGCGGATCGGCGCCTCGAGCCCTTCCGAAGAAAGATCGAGGAACCTCAGGAGCGTTCGAGAGAGCCTGAGGCCTAGGAAGATGGTTTTGGGTTCACCAAAACAACCAAACCTAAGCCACTCACCGACAGACACTTAGAAATTGGGGCCCCAAGAACCTCAGAAATAGGGGGCAAGATCCGACCTCGGGTGTGACCGGGAGAGAGCGGCACTTTTTTGCCAGGAAACCCTCCCAACGGGTTCCTTTGCGCCCTCACATCCTTATCCTCTCGCCCCAATCCAGGATCCCCATCCTTTGAGGAGCTCTCTCATTCCGGAGTGCATCAAATGAACAAGTTCGTAACAACTGCTCTGGCCGTCGCGGCCCTCGGCACAGTGGCTAACGCCCAGCCGAAAGAAAGCGATTGGTTGGAGCTCGATCGCGAGATCAACAGTCTCGCGTCGGCGGTGCCCGCCACGGGTGCCATCGGGGGTTGGGCGCTTCTGTTGCGTTCGGCCTTTATCTATTCGAGCGATGAGCTGGCCCAGATCGGGGGTGAAGACACTTCTGGCTTCAAGATCCTCGATGCTCGTTTCTCCGCCTGGGGCGAGATCGAGAACTACGGCTGGCGCGTTAGCTACAACCTCTTCGACGGCTCTGCGGCCCTCGAGGACGCCTACGCCTACTGGCTCTGCGGTGAGTGGTTCACCGCGACCATGGGCAACTTCCGGGCGAACGTGTTCCGTTCGAACACGGTCTGGGAAGAGAACCAGCTCTTCATCGACCGTAGTCACATCGGTGCCGCGTTCGACCGGTTCGACACGGGTCTTGGTGCCCGGGGCGACTACCAGGACTTCTCCTGGTACATCAACATCATGAACGGTTCCAACGGTAAGGCGAGCGGGCACTTCTGGAACGCCCGTCTCGAGTACCACTGGAACGGTGGAGCCGGCGACTTCGAAGGGTCCTACGGCCACGGGGACGATCCCCAGGGCAGTTTCGGCCTGGTCTACGGCATGGATGACACCGTGAGTGGTGACACCGGTTTCTTTGGCCTGGATGCCAACGGAACCGCCGGCCCCATCGGTTGGGGTGCGGAAGTTGCCATGATCGACGAAGACTACACGCTGGGTCTCGACACCGGGATCCACTGGTCTGGAGCGGCCAACGGCCTCAGCTTCGCCAACGATGACGACTCCACGCCGTGGACCGTCTTCGTGAGCTACCTGATCAACCAGGAGTTCCAAGCTGCCCTCCGTTTGCTCGACTTCGACAACGTCTTCGACGAGTCGGTCATCACGCTTGCTCTGATCTACTACCAGAGCGGCATGGCTGCTAAGTGGAACGCCGAGGTGTTCAGCATCTCGACGGACGACCCTGGCGCGGATGACACCACGGGCTTCCAGCTCTCGCTGAACCTCGGCTCCAGTCTCTAGGTTTCAGGCCCGCCGGCCTCCGCGCGCGTCGCGGACTCTGGCATGGCCTTCGCACTCTCGCGCGACGTGAGTGCACTCCGAAATCAAAGAAAGCCCTGCGCGCGTCGCAGGGCTTTCTGCTTTTAAGCCTATCGTCCTTCCCATGGCGAACCGACTCGCGCACGAAACGAGCCCCTACCTGCTCCAGCACGCCGAGAACCCGGTGGACTGGTATCCCTGGGGAGAGGAGGCCCTCGAGCGCGCGCGGGAGCTCGACCGCCCGATCTTCCTTTCGATCGGCTACTCCGCCTGTCACTGGTGCCACGTGATGGAGCGGGAGTCCTTCGAGAATCCCGCCATCGCGGACTCCCTGAACCGCTGGTTCGTCAACGTCAAGGTCGATCGGGAGGAACGCCCCGACCTGGACGAGATCTACATGCGCGCGGTCCAGACCCTGACGGGGCAGGGGGGCTGGCCCATGTCCGTGTTCCTGACCCCGGAGCTCGAGCCGTTCTTCGGTGGGACCTACTTCCCCCCCGAGGATCGCCACGGCCGACGCGGCTTTCCGTCCCTCTTGCGCTGGGTGCACGAGCTGTGGAGCTCCGACCGGGAGCGGGCCGTGCGCCAGGGACAGTCCCTCGCGAAGGAGATCCGGCGAGGACACGAGAGCCAGCTGGGAGGCGAGCTCGACCCGGATCTCCTCGATCGATCCCTGGAGGCCCTGGCGAAACAGTTCGACCCCGTGTGGGGCGGTTTCGGCCAGGCCCCCAAGTTCCCCCACGCCCTCGACCTGCGCCTTCTGCTGCGTCACGGAGTCCGGCGGGGGGAGCGCGGCCCCATCGAGATGGCCAGCCTCAGCCTGGATCGCATGGCCCAAGGCGGCATCTACGACCACCTGGGGGGAGGCTTCGCCCGCTACAGCACCGACGAGAAGTGGCTCGTCCCCCACTTCGAGAAGATGCTGTACGACAACGCCCTGCTCGTCCCGGCCTACCTCGAGAGCTACCTCCTGGGCTCGAAGCCAGCCCACGCCCGGGTGGCGCGCGAGACCTGCGACTGGATGCTCGCGCAGATGCAGACCCCCGAAGGCGGCTTCGCCAGCTCCCTGGACGCGGACACCGAGGGCGTGGAGGGACGCTTCTACGTCTGGTCCGGCGAGGAGATCGACCAGGCGCTCGGACCCGACCGGGGGCGCCTGGCCAAGGCCTGGTTCGGCGTTCGCCCGGAGGGAAACTTCGAAGGAGCCAACGTCCTCTGGCGTCCCGAGCCGCCCCAGGACGTTGCCGACGCTCTGGGCATCGACCTCGCGAGCCTGGAGGCGGAGATGGAGACGGCCCGGGCGGCCCTCGAAGAGGCCCGCAGGAAGAGGACGGCCCCCGGCAAGGACGACAAGGTGCTCGTGTCCTGGAACGGACTGGCCATCGCCGCCCTGGCCCAGGCCTACCAGGTCCTGGGGGAAGCGCGCTACCTGGAAGCGGCCAGCAGGGCGGCCAGGGCGATCCTCGCTTCCATGCGGCAGCCGGACGGACGCCTGTTCGCAACGGCGCGCGGGGGCCGGGCGCACCTCAACGCCTACCTGGACGACTACGCCTTCCTGATCCAGGGGCTCCTGGACCTCTACGAGTCGGACTTCGATCCGAGCTGGATTCGCGAGGCCCTCGAGCTGAACGAGATCCTGCGCGAGCGCTTCGTGGACGAGGAGCGCGGCGGCTACTACACGACCTCGCGGGACCACGAGACCCTGCTCACGCGGCCCAAGAGCCTGCACGACGGCGCCCTGCCGGCGGGCATGGGGGTCCAGGTCCAGAACCTCTTGCGCCTGGCCGAGTTCACCGGGGAAACCGAGTACGCGGCCCGGGCCGAGCACACCGTTCGCTCGGTCGCCCGTCTGGCCAACCAGCACCCGATCGCCGTCGGCCAGCTGCTCCTGGACTGGTGCCGTGCGTCGGGGCGGGCGGCGCACTTCGACGCGAGCCCGTCGATCCCCTTCGCCACGGCTCGCGCGGTCGCGCCCGAGGTCGTCGCCGCCTACGACG
>JAUIEE010000630.1 GCA_030428965.1 bacterium
CGCCGCCCGCGCGGACGCCCCGCTGGTACCCGGCACCTCCGACCCGGCCAAGGACGCCGTCCAGACGGGACCCCTCGCCGGCACCGTCGAGAACGTGCTCGGTGGTTCCCCCGCCGAGGCCGAGCTGCCGCCGATCGGCGCCGCGAGCGTCGAGCTCGAGGGCAAGGACGGTCAGGCCTGCGTCGAGCTGACTCCCGTCGAGATCGACCTCAAGGCCCGGGTCGTCGACGGCCAGGGCGCCGCGCTCAAGGCCGAGCGCCTTGCCCTGCTCGAGCTCGCCGCCCTGCCCCTGGAGCCCTCCGGCCAGGAGAGCATCGAAGGCAAGGTCAAGGGCGTGGTCGAGGCGATCGACGCGAGCAACTGGTCGAAGCACATCGGTCCGGGCAAGCTCGCCAAGAAGGCCGAGGACGCCTCTGAGCTCGCCGGAGGGAAGGTCCCCTTCGGCGGCTACATCGCCCTCGCCTACAAGTGTGGCTACAAGGGCAAGGACGACCTGCTCGCGAAGATCACCGACAAGGCCGCCCGCGAGAAGCTCGCCAAGGCGGTGTTCGGCGCCACGGTGCAGCTCGGTGATCCGGCTGAGCTGGTCGCCGGCTGGGTGTTCGCCTCCGGCCTGAAGAAGTCGGCCGAGATCGTGCTGACCCTCGAGGAGATCCCGCGTCCGCAGATGATCAAGATCGAGGACGTCCACTTCGACGTCAACAAGGCCTACATCAAGAGCGAGTTCCTCGACGAGCTCGACAAGTGGGACGACTTTGCGAAGCAGAACGCCGCGAAGAAGCTCGTCGTCTTCGGCCACACCAGCCTGACCGGCAAGGACAGCTCGAACAAGCGGCTGTCGATCCGCCGCGCCCGCGCCGGCTACGGCTTCATCGCCAGCGATGTCGCGGCCTGGGAAGAGAACGCCAGGTACGAGCGCTGGAACTACAAGTACAGCAAGGACATGCTCAAGGCCCTTGCCAAGCACAAGAAGGGCTACGAGGAGTGCGACCCGGGCACGGTCGACACCCGCCGGGACACGAAGACCATCGCCGCGGTCAAGGCCTTTCAGAAGAAGCACGGTCTGAAGGAAGACGGCAAGGCGACCCTGAGCGACAACGCCGAGACTTTCCGCGCGCTGGTCAAGGCCTACATGGACCTGCTCGACCTCAAGATCGGCGCCGACCGCTTCGCCAAGCCGCACTCGATCGGCTGCGGCGAGTTCAACCCGATCGTCCGGCGCCAGGGCGAGATCACCGAGAACCGCCGCGTGATGCTCGCCGCCTTCGAGAAGCTGCCTGAGAAGTTCCCCTGCGACGCGACCGAAGGCACCTGCTACGCCCAGGGCGTGTCGAAGAATTCGAGCCAGGTCCGCAGCTGCCCGTTCTACAAGACCCACGTGCGGGAAGAGCCGGGCTAGCCAACTGCGTCATCGATCTGTGGTGCATTCAACCCCTGCTACAAACCGTCTGGTTTCCCTTGTAGGGGAGGGGTCTACGAGGCTGTCTCACGGAACCGGATGACGCAGGTCCCTACGCGTGCGGCGGGCGGGGGTAAACCCCGCCCCTACCCCCGGAAAAGTGCACACACCGAGGTAAGGGAGGGTTCACCCCCTCCCGGGGGCGGGGGTAGACCCCGCCCTACAGAAGCGCCCGGAGCGCCTCCACCCAGGGACCGACCTCCGCGGCCGCGAGAGTCGGGCGACCCGGCAACACCACCTCGACC
>JAUIEE010000203.1 GCA_030428965.1 bacterium
GTTTCGTGCCCGTAATGCGAACGTCCAGGACGGCCTCCATGTCGTAGTTCCGGGTGTATTCCTCCATCCACAGGAAGATGCGCTTGGGGGCCTTGGGGTGGGTCAGCCACGAGGTCTGGATGCGCACGAAGATCAGGATCTCCGGGGCCGCCTGTTCGACCTGGCGGATGAACTCCTGCTGCATCTCGAGGTTGAAGGGCTGGTCCTCGACCAGGGCGTAGGTGTACAGGAAGGAGGTCGCGGCCGGTCGATTCGAGTAGAAGTAGATCTGGGGCTCGGATCCGACCACGGCGATCGCATCGCTCGGATCGGTGGTGCGCCGCACGAACTCTCCGATCTGGACCGACTCGGGGAACGGGTTCGTTCCGTAGGTGAAGCGGGAGATCTGCTCGGGGGACATCTCGACCAGGTAGGTCCAGCCCCGTGCGAGGGCTTGCCCGCTGGCCACGAGGCCCAGGGTCAGGGTCGCGAGGATCGGTGCGAGGCGGACCTCACGCAGGAAGGGCCAGGCCGCCACCGAGCGCGCGCCGATACCGGCGGCCAGGGCGGCGGCCGGCAGGAGGAGCACGAAGTAGTGCGGGCGAAAGAAGAGTCCGGGGCAGACGGAGAGGAAGGAGAAGGCCAGGAAAGGAAGGTAGAAGCCCGCTGCCCTGCGCGCCGGCGCGAACCAGAGGGGAGCGAAGAGGCCCAGGCCCACCAGGGCCCAGGCGATCGGTGCGGCCTCGAGGATGGGCCTGGCCGAGCGCCAGAAGATCGTGTCCACGATGCCCCAGGACACCTGTTGGGTGTAGGCGCGAGCGTACTCGAAGGTCCACAGCCAGAACTGATCGAACACGCCGCCCATCCAGAGGATCAGGCAGGTCAGGGCGTAGGGCAGGAGGGCCCCGGCCGAGTACAGAGATCCGCGCCGCAACCAGGGGAGCGCGCCGTGGGGACGGAACCCGAGCAAGGCGAACAGCCCGCCCCAGGCCGTGAAGAGGACGCCGTGTTGTTTCGTGACGAAGGCCAGGCCCAGGAGAAAGCCCCCGGGGAAGACCAGGGCCAGGCGTTTGCGTTCGCGCGCCTCGAGCAGCACCCAGGAGCCGGCCAAGGCCAAGGGCAAGACGAAGTGCTCGGCGTTGGCGAACAGGCCCTGCACCGAACGACCGATGGAAAGGAGGCCCAGGACCGCCGCGGCTGCGACGCCCGTCCAGCTGTCCACCAGGCGCCGGCCGATCAGGAACAGGAGCAGCAGGCTCAGGGCGTTGGCCACCAGGAGGCCCAGGTGGATGCCCCGGACGGTCTCTCCCAGGGTTCCCAGGACCAGGGCGTAGATGCCGTAGATGCCCGGCAGCTTCATGTTGACCGCCTTCTCGTAGGGCGGATGCCCCTGGAGAATGAGTCGTCCGGCCACGGCGTATTCGCCCTCGTCCCGTTCGAGGGGTACGTCGAGCACCCGCCAGCGCAAGAGGGCCACGCCGGCCACCACCAGCGCCAGGGCTGCCCAAGCCAGGACGTCCCCTCGGGGCCGCGTCGGGTCAGCCGGCGCTTCGGAGGTCACCTGATCCATGGGGGCCCGAACCGCCTCGGGAGAACAGGTCAGCCCTGATCCTGGGCGTTCTTGTCGAGGGGATCGAACAGCCGGTTGCGCGAGAGGCCCATGCGGTAGAGGTACCACTGCAGGAAGGTGCGCAGGGTCAAGGTGGCGTAGATGGCCGAGCGCTTGAAGTTGATGCTGCTGGCCTCGTCGAAGTAGCGCACCGGCACGGGAATGTCACCCAGCTTGAAGCCGAAGTGCACGCTCTGGACGAGGAACTGGGAGTCGAACACGAAGTCGTCCGAGTTCCGCATGTAGGGCAGCGTGTCCAGGACCTTGCGGGAGTAGGCGCGGAAGCCGCTGTGCCACTCCCCGAGGTTCTGACCCGAAAGGGTGTTCTCGATGATCGTCAGGCCCCGGTTGGCGAAGTACTTCTTGCGCGGCATGCCGCCGGCCAGGGCTTCCCGCCGGGTGCGGATCCGGTTGCCGAGGATCACGTCGCAGATGCCGAGCCGCAGGATCTCGACCGCGGTCGGGATCGTGCGCGCGTCGTACTGGTAGTCGGCGTGGATCATGATCACGAAGTCCGCACCGCGCTCGCGCGCCTCGTTGTAGCACGTCTTCTGGTTGCCACCGTAGCCGGTGTTCTTCTCGTGCTGGATCAGCGTGACGGGCAGGCTCTTCGCGATCTCGACCGTGTTGTCGGTGCTGCAGTCGTCGACGACGAGCACCTCGTCGACATGATCCTTGGGGATGTCGGCGTAGCAGCGCTCGAGCGTGTTGGCCGCGTTGTACGCGGGCATGACGACGATGGTCTTGGTACCAGCGGGCATGCGTGTATCTTCTCACGATCCTCGGAAGGCGTTCAAGGTTTCCGGCTGCATCCCCGGGATCGGAGCTGCTCTAATGGCCCCCATGCGAGCCGAACCTCACCGAGCAAGAGCGGCGTTCGGGACGATCTTGGCCCTCCTGGCGGGCTGTGGGTCGACCTCCCAGAAGCATCTTCCGGAAGAAAGTTCCCAGATCGTCGAACGGATCCTGGAGCGGGCCCTGACCGAGGGCGAGACCTGGAGCAAGCTCCAGGAGCTGTGCGGGGAGGCGCCCCATCGGCTCTCGGGTTCCGAGGGGGCCCAGAGGGCGGTCGAGTGGGCCCTGGAGAAGATGCGGGCCGACGGCCTCGAGAACGTTCGGCTCGAGCCCTGCACGGTGCCCCGATGGGAGCGCGGTCAGGTCGAGGAGCTGACCCTGCTCCAGCCCGAGGCCGGGGAACGACTGCCGATTCTGGCGCTCGGCGGGAGCGTGGCGACTCCGGCCGAGGGGGTGGAAGGGGAGCTCTTCGTCGTGGACGGGCTGGAGGAGCTCGAGCGTCTGGGGGATGCCGTCCACGATCGCATCGTGCTGCTCAACGACCCCATGTCCGCGACCCGCGCCGATCCCTTTCGCGCCTACGGTGAGGCGGTGGGGCAGAGGGTGCGGGGGGCCAGCGTCGCGGCTCGCTTCGGAGCCCGGGCCGTGCTGGTGCGCTCGATGACGACCCGTCTCGACCACGTGCCCCATACCGGAGCCCTGCGCTACGACCCCGAGACGAAGCCGATCCCGGCCGCCGCGGTCAGCACCCTGGGGGCCGAGCGCCTCGCGCGGCTCGCCGCGCGTGAGACGGTGCGCCTGCGCCTGCGTCTCGATTGCCGCAGCCTGGATCCGGTGCCGTCGTTCAACGTCGTCGGGGAGTGGGTGGGCAGGGAGCTGCCCGAGGAGATCGTGCTGGTCGGCGGACACCTGGACGCCTGGGACGTGGGACAGGGGGCCCACGACTGCGGAGCCGGTTGCTGCCAGTCGATGGAGGCCCTTCGGCTCTTGCGCTCCCTGGGCCTGCGTCCTCGTCGGACCCTGCGCGCGGTCTTGTTCATGAACGAGGAGAACGGTCGGGCCGGCGGGCGGGCCTACCGTGAAGCGCACCAAGGAGAACGCCACGTGCTGGCGCTCGAATCCGATCGGGGAGCTTTCACGCCGCGCGGATTCACGACCGACGCCGAGGGGGAAGCTCGCCTGCGGATCGAGGCGGTCGCCGGGCTGTTGGAAGAGGCTGGCGCGGGGACGATCGTGTCGGGAGGGGGAGGGGCCGACATCGAGTTCCTTGCGCAGGACGGAGCCGTACTGGTGGGCTACCTGCCCGATCCCCAGCGCTACTTCGACCTGCACCACTCCGAGCGGGACACCCTGGATGCGATCCATCCCCGGGAACTCGAGCTTGGAACCGCGGCGATGGCGGCCATGATCTACCTGGTGGCCGATTGGCCGACCCCTTGGCCCGTGAGGAAGTCCGAATCATGAAGGAAGCCGAGTCCGAAGCTCTCCCCTCCGACGAGGAGTTGCGCGCACGCCTGAGCCCCGAGCAGTACCACATCGCCCGGCAGGGCGGGACCGAGAGGGCGTTCACCGGGGCCTACTGGAACACGAAGACCCAGGGCTCCTACCGCTGCGTTTGCTGCGGCCAGGAGCTGTTCCGATCGGATGCCAAGTACGATTCGGGCTCGGGGTGGCCCAGCTTCTGGCAGGCGGTCGATCCCGAGCGGGTCAAGCTGAAGGAGGACACCAGCCACGGGATGGTGCGAACCGAGGTCACCTGCGCCCGCTGCGCTGCGCACCTGGGGCATCTGTTTCCCGACGGTCCTCAGCCCAGCGGCCAGCGCTACTGCATCAATTCCGCCTGCCTGGAGCTCGATCCGGACGGCGACGAATAGCCCCTGGGAGCGCCCAGGGGCCCCCGGGACTCGAGCTGCGGAACTTCGAGAATGGTCCTCAGCGTTAACCGCATCCCGAGCGTCCTGGGAGAATACCTGGCCAGGATGGAAGATCCGAAACCAGCCGCGCGTCCCAGGATAAGGGCATGGCTGCCCCCGTCTCACCCCTACCCATGCTCGACCGGCCGACCCTGCGAATCGCCGTCCGTCTCGTAGGCGTCTTCTGCCTGGGGGCCTGCTCGGCTTCCTACCACAAGGGGCGCGTGGATCGTCAGACCACGAGCCTGGTTCGGGAGCGTACGGACGACGTGCTCGGGAGACGCGCGGAGACCATCTACGTCCCCAAGCTGAGGAGCGCGACGCCCACGGCGCCCATGGGGCAGGATTCGAGCGAGGAGGCCATCGGCCCTGCGCCCCTCGAGCTGGTCGAGCTCAGTCTGGCGCGGGCCCTCGAGATCGCGGTGGGGGGAAACCGTGACTACAAGTCGAGGCTCGAAGACCTGGCCCTGACCGCGATCAGCGTGCTCTCGGCACGTCAGATCTTCGCGCCCCAGCTGGCTGCGATCCTCGGTTACTTCTACTCCGACGCTGCCCTTGCCGAGGAGGTCAACGAGGCCTCGGCCTCTTTCTCCGTGGCCCAGGCCCTGCGCTGGGGAGGCAACCTGACCCTCGAGGCTTCGAGTCTACGGGGGGACGACGGCTTCGGCCCCAAGAGCTACGACCCGGCCGTTTCGATTCGTCTGACCCAGCCGCTCCTGCGCGGAGGGGGCTACCGGGTCAACCAGGAGCCTCTGGTGCAGGCGGAGCGCAACCTGATCTACGAGATCCGCCTGTTCGAGCTCTTTCGAGAGGACTTCTCGATCGACGTCGCCCGGCGCTACTACAACCTCGTCCAGCAGCAGCAATCGATCGAGAACCAGCAGGAGAACATGTCCGAGTTCACCTTCGCCCGACGCCAGGCGGAGGCCCTGTTCAACGTCGGGCGTGCCCGTGAGCTGGACGTCCTGCGTGCTCGCCGACAGGAGCTCAACTCGGAGAACGCTCTCATCGCCGCGATCGAGGGCTTCAAGTTCGACCTGGACAGCTTTCGCATCTTCCTCGGGCTGCCCCGCACGGTGGAGCTGAGCGTCGCGGACGAGGCACCCGAGTTCGTCGTGGTCGACTACGATCCGGACTCGGCGGTGGAGGTGGCCCTCGCCAACCGCCTGGACGTGATGAATCGGCGCGAGCAGCTGTGGGACGCGGCCCGGGCGGTGGAGATCGCGCGCAATGGCCTGTTGCCGGACCTGGACCTGAGCCTGAACTACGGGCTGGGTGACTCGGATTCCGCGGGCAGCTTCGGCTCCCAGGATCTGGATCGGGAGAACTACAGTGCCCGCGTGACCCTCGGCCTGCCGCTCAACCGGGTCGACGAACGTCTGGCCTACCGTTCGGTCCTGATCGCCCAGCAGCGTGCGATCCGCGGCCTCGAGCAGTTCGAGGACACGGTTACGATCGGGGTCCGTCGATCCATCCGGGAACTCGACCGTCGTCGCCAGAGTGTCGCCATCCAGGAAGAACAGATCGCCGCCGAGGAAAAGAACGTGCGCATCGCGAAGATCCAGTTCGAGCAGGGAGAGGTGGACAACCGCGATGTGGTGGACGCGCAGCAGTCCTTGCTGAACGCTCGCAACAGGCTCATCAACGAGCAGGTGAACTACGAGATCGCCCGGCTCCAGCTCCTGCGGGACCTGGGGATCTTGTTCATCGACGATCAGGGGATGTGGGTGCCATGAAAGTCTTCTTGTTCTTGGTGTTGGGCGGTGTTCTGGCCGGGGGAGCCTACTTCTTCCTGCCGCAACAGCTCGACGATGTCAGCGCCGGTGAGGAGAAGTTCGAGGACACGATCTTCGAAGTACGCCGGGGGGATCTCGACATCGTCATCTCCGAGAACGGTTACCTGAACTCCAAGAACCAGGTCGAGCTCAAGCCCCAGTATCGCGGGCAGAACGTGATCACCTTCCTGATCGACGAGGGGACCGAGGTGAAGGAGGGGGAGCTCCTGGCCGAGTTCGACTCGACCGACCTGCAGAGCAAGCTGGAGGAAGCGCAGAACACGCTGATCCAGTACGAGACCGAGCTGGAAGCCGCCACGGCCAACCTCGAGATCCAGCGCCGCGACAACGAGGCGGCCATCGAGAAGGCCCAGCTGGACGTGGAGATCTCGGCCCTGACCCTCAAGCGCTTCGAGGAAGGGGAGGTGCCCAACACCAAGCGCAAGAACCAGCTCGCGGTCGAGAAGGCCGAGTCGGAGCACCAGCGGACGAAGGACAAGTACGACCAGGTGCCCGAGCTCCTGAGCGAGGGCTTCTTGACCCCGATCCAGGCCGAGGAGGAGCGCATTCGCTTGCGCGAGGCCGAGATCAACCTGGAGAACGCGCTCGAGGAGCAGGAACTGTACGAGACCTACACCCAGCCGATGGAGGTCCGGCAGAAGAAGGCTGACGAAGCAAACGCCATTCGTGCCCTGGAGACCGCCAAGGACAAGGCCAAGATCAACATCAAGGAGAAGGAGGCCCAGGTCTCCCAGAAGGATCGCCTGGTCAAGTCGACCAAGTCCTTGATCGAGAAGACCCAGCGCGATCTGGAGAAGATGAAGCTGATCGCCCCCCAGCCGGGGATCGTCCTGCACGGCAACCCCAAGCGCGAGTGGGAGCGCGACCAGATCAAGGTCGGAGCCACGGTCTGGCAGGGATGGACCGTCATCACCCTGCCGGACCTCTCCGAGATGCAGGTTCAGGTCAACATCCACGAGGCCGACATCGACGATCTGGCCGTCGGACAGGAGGCGGTCATCACCCTGGACACCTACAAGGGGCGGACCTTCACCGGGGAAGTGGCCGAGGTGGCGTCGGTGGCGAACTCGAGCAACTGGACCGACTCCACGAACAAGCAGTTTCGGGTCGAGATCCTGCTGAAGGACCTGGACGTCGAGCTGCGCTCCGGGATCACCGCCAAGGTCGAGATCAAGATCGACCGGCTCGAGGACGTGCTCTACGTTCCGATCCACTGCGTGTTCGCCGAGGGCGAGGACTACTTCTGCTTCGTGCCCGACCAGGGCGGCTTCAAGCGCATCGACGTCACCGTGGGAAGCAACAACTCCCACTACGTCGAGGTCGAATCCGGGCTCGAGGAGGGCCAGTCGGTCCTGCTCTACGATCCCCGGGACGAAGGCCTGGTGGAGAGCGCGGACGAGGAGGACGGTGAGAGTCCCGCCGATGCCCTCTCCGGGGCGGGGGCCGAGGACTAGAACCGTGGGGAACGAGATCCTCCGCCTGGAGACGCTCTGCAAGGACTACGGGGTGGGAGACGCTCGCCTCTCGATCCTCAAGTCGATCGAGTTCTCGATGGAAGAGGGCGAGCTGGTGGGGATCATCGGCGCTTCGGGGTCGGGCAAGACCACCCTGCTCAACATCCTTGGCTGCCTCGACCGACCGACGTCCGGGCGCTACATCCTCGGCGGCGAGGACGTGTCGGCCATGGACGACGACGCCCTTTCCCGGGTCCGCAACCGCTCGATCGGCTTCGTCTTCCAGTCGTTCAACCTGATCGCCCAGCTGTCGGTCATGGAGAACGTCGAGGTGCCCATGTTCTACGGTGGCGTCTCCCGTTCCAAGCGCAGGGGCAAGTGCGCGGAGCTGCTCGATGCCGTGGGGATGTCCCATCGCCTGGGACACTACCCGACCCAGCTCTCCGGCGGTGAGCGTCAGCGCGTGGCGATCGCCAGGGCGCTGGTGACCGATCCGGTCCTGGTTCTGGCCGACGAGCCGACCGGGAACCTCGACTCCAAGAGCGGGGAGGACGTCCTGCGCCTGTTCGACGATCTGCACGAGTCCGGGCGTTCGATCATCATGGTCACCCACAACCCGGAGATCGCCGATGCGCTCCCCCGGGTCGTGGAGATGCGTGACGGGGCGCTGCAGGCCAAGCCGAGTCAGCTCACCGGCGGGGTGCCCCGATGAGCTTCGTCGAGCGCATGCTCGAGACGCTCTTGATGGGGTTCAAGAGCCTGACTCGCAACAAGCTGCGCACGTTCCTGACCATGCTCGGCATGATCTTCGGGGTCGGCTCCGTGATCGCGATGCTCTCGGTCGGCGCCGGAGCGCGGCACGAGATCCTCTCGCGTATCGGCGAGCTGGGCGTGCGCAACATCATCGTCAACTCCGTCAAGCCGCCCGAGGAGATCAAGGTCCAGGACGAGACCCAGTACGTCAACAAGTACGGCCTACGCTTCGTCGACGCCGAGCGTATCCGGGAGACCTGCTCGACGGTCGGTCGCATTCTGCCGGTGAACTCGATCAAGGAGCGCGTCTGGCTGGGGAGCAAGCGCCTCGACGCGTCCGTGCTCGGTGTCAAGCCGACCCACCTGCAGATGTTCAACCTGGAGGTCGAGCGGGGCCGGTCCTTCAACCAGGTCGACGCCCTCGCGGCCCAGAAGGTGTGCATCATCCGGTCCGGGCTCGTGCGCAAGTTCGAGACCGTGGAGGATCCGATCGGGATGACCCTGAGGGTGGGCCAGTTCCCCTTCGAGGTGATCGGAGTGCTGGAGGACGAGGGTTTCCGCTCCCACACCCGCGAGGCCCTGGCGATCGACGATCGTGCCCAGGAGATCTACATCCCCTACACCACCTCGATGCGCACCTTCGGGACCTTCTCCCGGGTCGTGCGCACCGGCAGCCGCGAGTACTCGGACGTGGAGCTGGACCAGCTGATCGTCGAGGCCGAGAGCGCCGAGGCCGTCTTCCCGACCGCCAGGATGATCGCCACCATCCTCAAGGAAG
>JAUIEE010000204.1 GCA_030428965.1 bacterium
ATCGAGCCTTGGATCCACCCATGGGTGCGATGTCGAGTGCGCAGGAGGACAAAGCCGCGGAGCTTCTGGGCCAGGTTCAATGGGTGCGCGCCTTCACCCGGAGTTTGGTCCAGGACGTGCACGTGGCCGAGGACCTGGCCCAGGAAACCTGGGTCCAGGCCCTGGGTCAGGGGAGAGGTGAGGTGCGTACCCCCCGCGCGTGGATGGCCGGCGTGGCCCGCAACCTGTTCCGCAGTTCCCTGCGACGGGAGCGTCAGCGCCCCCAGGTCGAAGCCGAGGCTTCGAGCTCCGAGGATGTGGTTTCCTCCCAGGACCTGTGTGCCCGCGCTTCCCAGCAGCGGCTCCTGGTGGGCGAGCTCCTCCGACTCCAGGAGCCTTACCGCACGACCCTGCTGCTGCGCTTCTTCGAGGATCTGAGCCAGAAGGAGATCGCCCGGCGCATGCAGGTTCCCGTTTCCACCGTGGGAACCCGCATCGCCCGAGGGCTCGCCCTGATGCGCGCACAGCTGCGTGCCCGCACGGGGAGCCGGGACGACACCGCCTGGGTCTCGGCGCTCCTGCCCGTCCTGGGCCGGGAGCGTTCGACCGTGACTTCCTCTTCCACGCTTCCATGGATCTCCCCACTCGCCATGGCACCACCCACGAAGGTCGCGCTCTCCCTCTTGGTCCTTGCCGGTTCGGCTCTCCTCGTCGGTTCGCTCCGTTCGATGGACTCGCCCGGCCATCCTCGCACCGAAGCGGCTCAGGTAGCCGATCCACGCGCGGTGAGGCCCACGGCGCTCGTCGTCGGGCAGGCGGATCCCGCTCCGATCTCCGTGCGCGAAGAGCTCGAGGAGCCCCGGGCCGAAGCGGAGTCCCCGGGTGAAGTGCAACCTCCGGTGCAGGTCCTGGGGCAGGTCATCGACCTCGAAGGCCGGCCCGTCGTCGGCGTCGAGGTTTGCGCTCGGTCGTCGGCGTCCTGGCACGTGTCCCGCGAGACGACCGCTCCGTCGAGTCACGAAGGCCTGGGGGGCAAGAGTCTGGAAGAGATCCACGCCGGGTTGTCTTGGCGACGGAGCCGGAGCGGTCCCCCCCCTTGCGCGACCAGTGGCAAGCAGGGTCGCTTCGCCCTGGGACCCGAGTGGCCCTCCTTGGCCGAGGTCGTCGTGCATACGCCGGACTACACGACGGTTCTGGCCGGCCTCGTCGGCGGGGAAGGAGAGAGCGTCCAGGTCGTCGTGGCCTGGCGCCTGGCCCTGGGGGGACAGGTCGTCGGGGAAGACGGCGAAGCGATCGAAGGGGCTCGTCTGACCCTGATCTTGCCCACCGAACCGTTTCGGCGTCTGGGGCTGCCCCTCGATGACAACCACCTGGTTCCCATGATGGTCCGATCCGGCCAGGGGGGCCGCTTCTCGTTCGAGGATGCCGCGGACGTAGCCGGATCCAACCTGATGGCGAGCGCCCCCGGATACGAGACCGTCTTCTTGACCTTGCCCGAAGGCGGCGAGCTGGACTTGCAGGTGGTGTTGAGGAGCCTGGCCCAGGACCCAGGCAGCCTGGTCGGTCGGGTCGTGGCGCCGGGCGGTCATCCGGTGGCCGGAGCACGGGTCTCGGTGGGATCCATGACGCAGACCACGGACGAGGAGGGTCGCTTCGTCCTTGGCCAGGATCATCTGTCCCTCGAGCTCCTTCCCCCGGGGGAAAGACCTCCCGATTCGGACTTCTTCCAGGTGACGGCCGTCGCCGCAGGTTACCGCCCGGACCGCAAGCAGGTCCCGCGCCCGGACAGTCGGTCCGCGGGAAGAGCGCCCGAGTTCCTCGTGCTGGAGCTGGGCCCTCCCCCCTTGCAGATTGCCGGAAGGGTCCTCGATCAAGACGGGGAGCCCTGTGTCGGCGTCGAGCTCAGCCTTCGGGACCGCACCCCGTTCGGCATGGTGATGCACGAGACCCGCAACTACGCGACCCTGCAGACCCTCGAGGACGTGCTGGGCTACCAGGCGGTCCTGACCGATTCGACCGGGGCTTTCCGGATCCAGGGGCTCGAGCCGCGGCGTTACGTCCTCGAGGCGATCGACAAGGTCAGCCTGGCCTCCGTTCGCCAGGAAGTCGTCGCGGGGGACGAGGACGTGCTCCTGTCCTTTTGCGGCGAGGGCATGGGCCCCCTGGCAGGGCGCGTGGTCGACCTGGCTGGAGAACCGCTGCCCGGTGTTGCCGTTCAGCTGTCCCATGCGGTTTCCGGCATGGGGTTCACCTTCGGCGGCCGGCAGGTGAGCGACGAGGATGGAGCCTTTCGTTTCGAGCGTGCTGCCGGGGACGCCACCCTGAGCTTGTCCGGCCGTACGATCGTTCCGGAGTTGTCTCGCACCGTGCCCGAGGGAGACCGTGAGCGTTTGGAGATCGTCATCGGGAGGCGTTGCCACCTCCAGATCGAATGGGGCGCCTGGGAAGGCGAGGACGTCGAGGGCTATGTGGTCGACGCCGAAGGTAAGCCCGTCGTCTTGACCTTGATCCAGGGCAACGGGTGGGGACCGCGCCCAAGGGTTTCTTCCAGCGCCGCGCTGTCCGAGGTCCTGGCGGTCTCCCAGGCTGCCAAGACCCTGATTCTCGAGCAGGAAGGCAGCGAGGTCCAACGCGTTCCCCTCGAGTTGGTTCCGGGGGAGGTGACGCTCGTGCGTCCCTAGGTGCCCAACCGATCCGGCCGCGGCTTCAGCTGGGCCTGTCGTCCTCGATGCGATCCCCGTGACTGGCCGGGGAAGAGATCACCAGGAAAGTGACGGGGTCCGGTCCCGGATTCTCGAGCTTGTGGGGCCGACCTGCAGGGACGTGCCGTCCCTCTCCGGGGCCCAAGGTCACCCGCTCGCCATCGACTTCGAGCTCGGCGACACCGGCTAGCACGAAGAAGAACTGTCGGGCCAGGGCGTGACGGTGCCGGGTCTCCCCCGCGCCCGGCGGGACCTTCTCCTGAATGACGCTGAGATCCGGGTCGCGCAACAGATGCCATCCGTCGCAGCCCTTTCCCCAGCGATAGTGCTGGGCGTTGTCGATCGAGACCTTGGACATGGGCCCATCCTGTCGCGCGAACGGGGGAAAGGCCATGTTCCAGGCACCGGGAGCCGCAGCGTCCCGGAGCCCGGAGCCGACAGGTTCAGACCTCGATCCGGCAGTAGCAGGAACCCGGGATCGAGATGTCCGCACGTTCCCAGGCCTGCTCGAAGCGCTTCTGGGTGGCCGAGGCTTCGGCCCCTCGTCCGAGGGAACGCTGGCACTCGGCCAGCCCGTGCAGCGCCCAACCGTTGCCGGGATAGCGCTCGAGGTTCTTCTCGTAGACGGCGATCGCTTCTTCGTAGTGGCCCTGGGCCGTCAGCAGGGCTCCGAGGGCGTGGGCGGCCGGCTCCATCCAGCCCCAGGGTTCGTCGTAGTTCAGCTGGCCGTCCAGTTCGACCGCCTCGCGCAAGAGCGCGAAAGCGCGGGCGTGGTTCCCGCGGCGGTACTCGATCTCACCCTCCAGCACTCTGTCCGCCACGGCGAGGATGTCGGAGACGGTGTTGTTGAACAAGAGACGCGTCGGGGGGACCTGGGCCTTGGCCTCGAGGAACGCGGCCTGTTCCGCCAGGGCTTCCGCCACCCGCCCGAGGGAGGCCAGGGCCACGCCGCGGGCGTAGCGCCAGACGGCGCGGGAGGCGTGAAGATCGCCCTGGGGCTCCGGTTCGGCGAGGATCTCCTCCCACAGTCCGAAGCGCACCATCACGTGGTAGGGGGTGGCCGTGAAGACGTCGAACAGATCCGGCGCCATCGACAGCAGTCCGTCGGGGATCTCGGTGACGAGGCGTCGCGCGTAGTCGAGGGCCAGGGCCCGCTGGCCGTCCCACATGGCTCCGTAGGCGACGAAGTGGTAGTTGTGGATGCGGTAGGCGGTGTAGAAGTTGTCACGGCCCGCGTAGTCCACGAAGGCGTCGTCGATCTCGACCGCCTCCAGGTTGACGCGGATGACGTCCTCGTACTTGCCGGTCCAGGTGTAGATGTGGCTGGGCATGTGCACGAGGTGGCCCAGTCCTGGGGTCAGGGTCTCGAGGGCCCGCGCGGCGGGGAGAGCCCGGGCCACCTCGGGACCCGCCTCCATGGCATGGATGTAGAGGTGGCACAGGGCGGGATGATCGGGCCAGCGCTCGAGGGCATCCTCCAGGACCGCACGGATCTCGGGCAGCTCGGGCGCGGGAACGCCTTCCGGACTCCACAGCTCCCAGGGACGCAGCTGCATCAGAGCCTCGGCTGTCAGGGCCGCCACGTTGGCGTCGTCGGGAAAGGCGGCGTGCACGCGACGCATGGCCTGGGCGTAGGCCAGCTCGAGTCCGGAGCGATCCTCCGGGGCCGGCCAGGTGAAGCGCGCCCTCTGGGCCTGGATCAGGGCACGCTCGACCGGCTGCGTACCTTCGAGGCGGGCCAGGGCTTTCTGGAGAGCCTCCCAGGCCGCTCGACTGGCGGCTTCTTCCATCACCGGGCTGTTGTAGTTGGTCCCGTTCGCATGGGCCTGACCCCAGTAGGCCATGGCGCAGTCGGGATCGGCCTCGGCGGCACGTTCGAAGCAGCGCAGGGCCTCTTCGTGGTTGAAGCCGTAGGTGAGCCCGAGTCCGCGGTCGAACCAAAGCTGGGCCTCGGTCGAGTCCGTGGAAACGGTGTGGTGGATGCCCCCGATGTCGAAGTGGGTGGGAGCGGTGGGGGTCAGCCCCTGGCAGCCCAGGGTGCCCAGCAGGCAGACGCTGGCCAAGAAACGCATGTGGGAAGTCCTCTGGTTCGCAGATGGGTTCGGAAAGTCGATGTCGGTTCGGTCCCCATGGCGTGGTCCGCGCTTCGGGGGTGACACGAGGATTCGAAAAAGGGGGGGAGGATTCAGTCCGGGGCCAGTTGCACGCAGAGAAACTCGCTGGCGGAGGCGGCGGTTCCCAGGGCGGCATCCTGCCCGGGGGCGAGGGTGAGGCTGTCTCCCTCGGTCAGCCGGGTCGTGCCCTGGGGTAGACCTCGGACCTCGACCTCGCCCCGCAGGACGTGCAGGAAGCGCAGGTGGCGGTCCGCCAGCCAGGGCTGGGGGGAGCTGGGCCCGTTCGAACGGACGACCTGGGCCTCTCCCCAGCCGGCGCTGGCGTCCCGGAAGCCGAGGCAACGGCCCTCCAGAGGCGGGAGCTGCCACGGCAGCCAGGGGGAGCGGTTGGCCACGTGGTGCGCGAACCTCTGGCCGCCGTAGTCGAGGCCCGTGCGCGGCGGGACGTTGGGAAGCTCGAGCTCGTGATCCAGCCAGGTGTCGTGCTGGGCGGGGCAGGAGAGCTCGACCACTTCCAGGTCGCTCGAGCTCTCGAGAACGCGGTGCCGGATCCCGGGCGGCTGCAGGACGGCGTCGCCGGGGGCGAGCACGATGGGCTCGCCTTGATCCTGGTAGACGACCCGGACCCAGCCCCGGGAGCAGAAGATCATCTGAAAGCGTACGGAGTGGAAGTGCACGCTGTCGGGCACCGCGCCGCCCTCTCGGATCTGGATCACCGAGCCCGCCAGCCGTCCGCCCTGCCTGCCCGGAATCAGATCGCGGTAGCGCATGCCGGCCCGTCCCGTGACCCAGCTTGCTTCTTCGGCCCGGCTGAGGACGGTCTCGTCCCGGCCCTTCGGGATCACCAGGGCCGGCGCCCTCGGGATCCATTCGATGCGCGTGCCATTGGGCGCGACCTCGTGCTGCGGGTCGCCTTCCAGATCCGTGGGGATCTGAAGCGTTCCCGCAGCTTCGTCCCCTCGGCGCAGGAGGATGCGCAGGCCGCGCCCGAACACGAGGGCCAGGCACGGATCGTCCGCCGGGGTGATGCGCTCGAGCCGAAAGCCGAGTCGTTCGGTGAAGAAGGCCAGGGTCGGGGCGAGCTCCCGACAGCCCAGCACGACCTGGGCCGGAGGGAGAGCGTCTGCGGTGGCCGGGTTCCTTCCCGCGGTCATCGGTGGAGTCTACCTGCTCCTGGTCCCCGTGCCCGTGGCCTATAGACTTGGCTCCTCCCATGGCCCTGTCCGAAGACGGCGGAACGTCCCTCAAGCGCGACCTGGGGACCCTCGAGTCCTACGCGGTCCTGGTCGGGATCCTGGTCGGGGCCGGAATCTTCCGCGTCACCTCCGAAGCGACCCTCTCGACCGGGCCGAGTGTCCTCCTGGGCCACCTCGTGCTCGCGCCGGTCGTCCTGGCCACGGCCGTGGCCTACCTCGTCTTTCTCTCGACGCCCATGGGGCTCGAGCCGGGGGGAGAGATCCTGCACATCGCGCGCACCTTCGCCGACCGTCGGCTGACGTTCCTCGCGGCCTGGCTGAAGCTGATCGCCTACCTCGGCGCCGGGGCCTACCTCACCGACGCCATGTCCCTCAACCTGCTCGAGCTGCTCGCGCCCGGACTCGAGCACGGAGGCCTGGTTCGTACGCTCGTCTCCCTCACCCTGCTTGGCCTCTTGCTCGGAATCCAGATCGCGGGCGTACGCTGGTTCGGTCGGCTCCAGGTCGCCATGTGCTCGGTCCTGGCGCTCTCCCTGGCCGTGCTCATCGTGCCCGGCCTGTTCGCGATCGAGCTCGACAACTACCGGCCCTTCTTCACGGGCGGTCCGATCGGCTTCGCCAGCGCGCTGCCCTCCCTGTTCTTCGCCTACGCCGGCTTCGAGGCGCTGTCCCAGGCCGCGGGCGAGGTCCGCGATAGCCGCGCCCGCCTGCCCCGGGTCTTCGTGCGCGGCATCCTCTTCACCACCGGTCTCTTCGTTTCCATGTCCCTGGTGGCCTTCGGCGTGCTGCCCTCGGACGAGGTCGGGGCCAGCGGCGTTCCGATGTCCACCGCGGCCCGAGCCTACCTGCCCCTGGGAGCGGAACTCTTCGTGACCCTGGGGGCTTTCCTGGCCGTGGCCACTTCCCTGAACGCCACGATCTTCGTGCCCGCGCGCTTGCTCTGGAACCTGGCCCGGGAAGGAGAGATGCCGGGGATCTTCGGGAAGCTGCACGCCGTTCGCCGGACCCCCGTGGTCGGGCTGGTGGCCAGCGTGCTCGTCATGGCGGTCCTGCTCGTGTCCGGTCGCCTGGGGCTCGCCCTGGGCATCGCCGTCGTGGCCTTGATGTCGCTCTATGCCCTTCACAGCTGGGCTCTCGTGCGGGTTGCAGGGCTCAATCCCGGGTTGCTCGGCGAAGCGCGTACGCGCCTCTCCCGTCGGGTGCAGCTCACGGCGGCCTGGCTGTCCGTCCTGGCCCTCGGCACGCTGATCGGCGTGCGCTTCCTCGGCGACGTTCGCACGATGGCCGCCACGAGTTTCCCGGGGCGCTGGGCCCAGCTCGATCTGACGAGCCTGGAGCTGTACGTGCTGTGGGTCGTGCTCGGTGGGATCGTTTTCAGGCTCGGTCGCCTTGGGAAGGCGCGCGCCGGGTAGGCTCGGTGGATGGGAGAGGACGACAGGAAGACGCGCGGTATTCGTGCCTCGAGCGCCGAGTTCACTCGCTACGACCAGGTGGAGAAGCCGGACTACCACTTGACGGAAGCGGCGGATCGCCCCGAGGACTTCGACGAGGACTTCGCCTTCACCACCTGTGACCTGGGGCGCCTCTCGGGCAACCGCTTCGATCGGGAGCGGCTGGCGCAAGAGCTGGGCTCGGCCATGGAGGAGATCGGCTTCGTCATCCTCGAAGGGCACCGGATCGATCCCGGCCTGTTCGAGGAGGCCGAGGCCTGCGTGGAGGAGCTCTTCGTGGGCTGCAGCCTCGAGGAGAAGCTGCGCTACCGGGCCGCTCGCCACCGGGCCGTGAGCGAGGGCTACTTTCCCCTGCGGGAGACGAGCGACATCCACCCGGACCTGGTCGAGGGCTGGGTCTTCGGTCGTCGCGCCTTCGACCTGGACGGGGAGCAGGGCTTCGATCCGCGCGCGTTCTGGCCCAGGCCCGAGCTGGAGCCACGACTGCGCCGTTGGGTACAGGCCGCGTCCCAGCTCTTCCTACCCCTGATGCAGACCATCCTGTGCTACCTGCGCGTCGATCCCCACGGCTTCGACGACCGCTTGCGGCGACCTCAGCTGGGCCAGAGACTCAACTACTACCCGCCCCTCGAGGACGCCGATCGCGCCGCCGGCGCCGGACGTTTGCTCGGTCACGAGGACGTCGACCTGTTCACGCTGCTTCCAGCCCCCAGGATCGAGGGACTGCAGGTCCTGCACCGGCACGGCAAGTGGGTGCGGATGGAAGCCTCTCCCGGTGCGCTCATCCTCAACACGGGGGACTACCTGCAACGCCTGTCCAACGACGTTCTGCCCTCGACCACCCATCGGGTGAGTCCGCCCCGCGATGCCCGCCTCGCCCGGCTTGCGCGCACGAGCTTTCCCCTGGCTGCCTACCTGGATGCGGACGAGATGCTCTCCGTCTTGCCCGGACTGGGCGAGCCCAAGTACGAACCGGTGAAGGTGCTCACGTTCCACACGCGCACGACGGCCAAGTTCTACGGGGACGACTACGCGGTCGAGGCGGACGGTGATCCTCCCTCGACGTAGTGGGCGTAGGTCTGTTCGGCCAGCTTGCGCCGCACGACCTCGAGCACTTCGGGGGGCGCGTTCTTGAAGGTGGGCCAGGGGCTCGGACCCTGGGGATGGCGCAGCTGCGACCAGCGGCCCTCGACGTAGGCGTCCAGGGCCTCGCCCATCAGGACCCCGGCCAGGACCAGGGTTTCGTGGCACAGGTCCTCGTAGGTCATGCCCCGCTTCACGTCGATCGTCCGGCGCAGGAGCAGGTCTCCCGTGTCGATCCCCTCGTCGCAGAAGTGGGTCGTCGAGCCGATCGGAATGTCGTGGTAGACCGACCAGGCCGGTGAGGCCGAGCCGCGGCAGTCCGGCAGCAGTCCGGGGTGGCTGTTGATGACGCCGTCGCGCGGGTGGGAGAGGATGGGGCCGCGCAGGATGCGCGTGCCTCCGAGGACGATCAGGTCCAGGTCGATGGAGCCGAGCTCGTGCAGCAGCGCTTCGCTCCTGTGGACTTCCATGCGCCGGATGGGGACCCCACGGGCCTCGGCCTGCTCGGCCACCTCGGGCGCCAGGGGGTTTCCGGCGATGCGC
>JAUIEE010000205.1 GCA_030428965.1 bacterium
ACCTCGGCCACCCTCGGCGCCGAGGCCACGTCTTCGTCCACGATGCCATGCACGTCGCTCGTCTCGGGGTCGATGGGAACCTCGGGACAGACCAGGCTCGCGAAGTGATCGATCGCCTCACCCTCGAAGAATCGCACCGCGGCGATCTCGATCAGGTGGGGGGCGCCCTGTTGGGTCGCCATCTCGGTATCCAGGGCCAAGAGGGGGCGTTGCATGGCGAAAGCAGCCGGACAAGGATCCGGCCGGAAAGGCCCGTGTCAAGGGAGGAGAAGCTCCGGAGAGCCTGCCCGCCTCACAGGCTGAGCTGCAGGTCGACCCCGGGCATCAGGAGGTCCATGGAGAGCCCGCCCAGGGATCCTTCTTCGTCCTCGATTTCCAGCTGGTACTCGCCGGGGGGCAGCTGGAAGAGCAGGGGCGCTCGGTTCTCGACCTGACGCCGAGCCCACTCGTAGCCCTCGAGGTCGCGCAGGACGATCCAGGCACCGTCGGGCACGCTCAGGTCCGGCCGGGCCACGAGCTCCGCCTGGTGCAACAGAGGCACGCGCACGTCGGAGAGGGCGTCCCGCTCCGTGTCGACGTAGACGTGGGGGGAGCGCAGCTCCTCTTCCCCGATCCAGACCCGCGCCCAGATCCGGTAGCGCCCCGGGCCCAGGGCGAGCTCGAAGCTGCCGTCGGCGTTGGCCGTGCGCCCGTAGGTCACGTCGGGCCGGCCGTCGTCCTCGGCATCCACGCGATCGAAGGAGAGGTTCGCCTCGGCCAGCGACTCCGCGGCCAGATCCGGGGGCGGGACGAGGCGTCCCCGGACCAGGGTGGCCGGCTGGATCGGGAGGACCCCGAGGTCGTTGACCTCCCGCTGCACGAGGTCGAAGGTCGCCTCGAAGGCCTCGTAGGCCTGTCCGAACACGCGCACCTCGACAGGCCCGATGGGCCAGTCCTCGATCTCGAACACTCCGCGGTCCTGCACCGACATGCCGCGCGCCATGTGGGACTTCCCCCGGCGCAGGGAGACCATGCAGAACTCGACGGGCTGGCCGGTGTGAGCCTCGACCAGCTCGAAGCGCAGGGTCGTCTGGCGCCGGATGACCTCGTTCGGATCGATCCGGAAGGTCAGCTCCTGCGTTCCGGGCGGGGCGAGCAGCGTCGCGAGCACCATGTCGTGTAGGACCAGGCTCACGTAGAGGGCCTCGGGTTCCTCGAACTCGAGGGTTCCCAGCTCGAGGCCGCCCGAAGGGTGCGCCTGAAAGTTGCCGATCGGGGTGAGGTCCGCGAGCCGGTCGCCATCCGGTCGCGTCCGGGTGGCGACGGCGGTGGGGCGGGTAGGGCCCAGTTTGTCCTCCCATCGTAGGAAGCTGACCAGGCTGCGCCCTTCGGGTGTGGTCGCCAGGATCCGAAGGGCCGAGGCCGGTTGGACGACGAGGTCCTGCTCCCACACTCCGCCACCGCCGCGCAAGAAGACCTCGAGGGTCTCTCCGCGCAGGTTCAACAGGTCGGGCTTCAGCCACCAGCGCCCCGGCGGCAATCCTTCGAAGCGGAACTCGCCGTCGTGGGTGTAGACCTCCCGTTCCCGGCCGTCCTTGTCCACCAGGCGGATCGAGCCTTGCACCGAGGGTAGCGGGACTCCGGCGACGTCCACGACGCGGCCCTGCCAGGTCCAGCCGGAAGGCGCGGAGGACGTAGCCCGTTCCCGACCCTCGGTCTCGGCAGTGCTCGCCGGGTCGGGCTCGCCTGCACCCTTCTCCAGCGCGGGCGTTCGGACCGGAGCCGGTTCGTCGCGTTCCAGACGTGCGGCCTGGCGCGGTGCCGCCGAGACCTCGCTCTGCGCTTCTCTCCGCCGCGGACCGTCCTCGCGCTTGCCGTCGGGGACCAGCATCGTCCCCACGGCGACCAAGAGCGCCCCGCAGGCGAGGGCCAGGAGAACGAAGTGTCGTTTCAATTCAGCCGATGAGCATCTGGAACTCGGGGCGACCCCGCAGGATCTCGAGGTCGCCGTTGCGGAGCAGCTCGTTCTGCAGATAGTAGCCGCGCACCTGGGCTTCGCGCAGCAGCTTGAGGGCCGGATCGACCTCGCCCAGGAGAGCATGCACGATTCCGATCAGGTAGCAGGTGTAGGCGTCCTTGGGGGACATTCTCTGGGCGGTGTGCACGACCTTCTTGGCGTCGTCGCTGAGCCCCATGCGAGCCAGGAGCAGGCCCAGGTGCAGGCGTGCGTCCTGGTCGTCCTTCTGGGTCTCGAGATGGCGGCGCGCCGCGGAGATGCCACGGTCGGCGATCTCGATGGCCTCCTGATAACGATCCATGCGGCACAGGACGCCGTACAGTCGATCGTAGGAGGCGATGTGGGTCGGCTGCAGGGCGATGGCGCGCTGCAGGAGCGGTGAAGCCCCCTGATAATTGCCCAGACGGCCGAGCAGTGCTCCGAGGTGCCGGTGGGCGAGCCACTCGTTCTTGTCGGTCTGGATGGCCAGGCGGAACTCGCGCTGGGCGTCGGTGGTCTCGCCGACCATGAAGTGGGCGTAGCCCAGGGAGGTGTGGGCCTCGGCCGAGAGGGGATCGAAGGCCAGGGCCCGGCGGGCCGACTCGATCGACTCCTGGAGGAAGGTGCGGTCTCCGTCCCAGACCATGAACTTGCGCACCAGGGCTTCCGCCAGCCCCGCGTGGGCCAGGGCACAGGTGGGATCTTCCTCCAGGGCACGGCGGAAGATGCTGATGGACATCATCAGGTGGCGGCTGGTGCCGCGGTGCAGGATCGAGTGGGCGCGACGCGCCGATTCGAGCGCCTTGGCCGAGTCGCGCTCGTCGTTCTGGGGCGCGAGGGTGTACTCGGGCAGCTTCTTCTTGATCGAGCGCACGAGGGAGCCGACCAGCTTGGCCTGCAGTCCCCACTCGTCGTTGTCGGAGTGCTCGATCCGCTCGGTCCAGAGGAACTTGGTCTGGGGCTTGCCGTTGTTGCGTGCCTGCTCGAGGGCGTAGTCGATCACCGCGGTCTCGCCCTGCATCTCCAGGGATCCGCGCAGCACGAAGGCGTTGTCCTCGCCGCCCGTTTGCGAGTCGTTGGGGAGGCTGACCCGCAGCTCGGTCGAGCGGCCCAGCTCGGACGACAGGTCCCGTCGCAGGCCGATGGCGAACTGGCGCGTCTCCTCGCGCGGGTCCTTGAGGTCGAGGGGCGGGATGAGGATCTGCCCGTGGACCGAAGCGCGCGGCGAGCCACCCGTCAGGCGCAGGCTGTCGGCCACGGCGAGCAAGGCGCCGTAGGCCGCGCCGCCGTGGGGGTAGCGGTCGTTGGGATCGCGCGACATGGCCTTGAGCAAGAACTCCTCGAGCGCCGGTGGGAAACCCGAGCGCACCTCGCTCGGGCGCCGGGGCGAGGCCTCCAGGATGGCCATGCAGACTTCGGGGAAGCTCTTGCCGGGGAAGGACAGCTCGCCCGTGAAGCAGTGGTAGAAGACCGAGCCCAGGGCGAAGATGTCCGTGCGCACGTCCAGCTCTTCCCCCAGGACCTGCTCGGGGGACATGTAGAGCACGGTGCCGACGAGCATGCCCTCCTGGGTGATGTTCGACTCCCCGGAGCTGCGACAGATGCCGAAGTCGAGCAGCTTCACGGTCCCGTCGCCCATGACCATGATGTTGGCCGGCTTCAGGTCGCGGTGGATGATGCCCCGTTCGTGCACGAGCCCCAGGGCCGAGGTGGCCTGGAGGGCGAGGCGCACGCCTTCGTCGTAGCCGATCGAGCGCGACTTGATGATCTTGTCGAGGGTGCGGCCCTCGAGGTACTCCATCGCGATGTAGGAAGTTCCGCGGTCCTTGCCGTACTCGTAGATGGTCGCGATGTTGGGATGGGTCAGGTGACTGGCGTGTCGGGCCTCGCGCTCGAAGCGCTGGACCGACTCGGCGTCGAACTCCACGTGGGGGCGCAGGATCTTCAGGGCCACGGTGCGGTCCAGGCGCGTGTCCGTGGCCCGGAAGACCTCGCTCTGGGGGCCTTCTCCCAGGCGGTCGTTCTCGGGATCGAACTTGAAACTCGCGATGCGCATCGGGAAGTGAGGACCAGGAAAGGGGGAGGGGGGTCTCCCAGCATGGAATATTCTACTGGGAGCCCGTGACTACCCGTTGCAAAGAGGATGCCATGACGCCCAAGACCAAGCCGGAGGCCGAACCCAGGCCCCTGGGAGGGGATCTCCGATTCGAGGAAGCTGACTTCCATGCTCTTTCGGCAGCCCTGGCCGGGAATCCCGAGGGCAACCCCAGGCGCTTGGAGACCCGCCGCAAACTTCTGACCCTGGGCAAGAAGGCCGCCAAGCGCGCTTCCGAGTTCGAAAAGCTGGATTGTCGCACCAGTTTGCACCATCCCCACGCCTTCAACGGCATGCGGGTCAAGCGTCTTTGGGCCTACCTGACCCGCTCCAAGGCCGAAAAACGGCGTTTGCGCCAGGTCCTGGGCTCGGAGCTGGGCAAGGATCTGGATTCGGCCTACCGCAACGCCTACCTGTGCCTGGCCATCGAGGAGGAGGCGCTGGAGGTGAGCCTGCGGCTGCACTCCGACGCCTGGTACGACGGCCAGAACCTCAAGAATCGGGTCGAGAAGGAGGGGCTGAAGGGCTGGCTGGCCCAGCTGAACGCCCTCCCAGGGTGGCGCCTGAGGCTACACGACTGGAAAGGAGAGTGGCGCTGCGGCGAGCTCCAGCCCGAGGCCCTCGAGGAATTCCTCTCCTACTACCAGCCCGGAGACCACCGGCTCGTGGTCGAGAGGCGCTGGCCGGCGCCCCAGGGGAATCGAGGGGCGGCCCTGGGGCCCGAGGTGCCCGGGCTCCTGTGCGACGAGCTCCTGCGGCTCTTGCCCCTGTACCGCTTCACGGCGTGGTCCGAGCACGCGGACTTCCTCTTTTCCGGCAGCTAGAGGGATCTCCTGGGGCTTCGGCCTCCCCTTGGCGCGAAAGCCGGGAGCGAACACGGCCGGGATGACCAGGCTCGGGTAAGGTTGTTCAGGCTCTCCCCAGCCCGATTCGTCCCCCCATGCGCAGGCTGTCTCTCCAGGCTCGCCGTCTCCTGCCGCTCCTGGCAGGTGCCCTCCTGGCTCCCGTCGTATCCGGTCTCCAGCGCGGGACCTCCGATGCGGGGGGACAGGGGCTCGACGGGACCCCGCCGACCTCGCCCCCCGTCGGCGTGGAAATCGACGCCGGACCTCAGGCCTACGTCAACCAGCCTCCCCAGATCCACTTCGATCGGGAGAACGGCGAATACGTCTTCGAGGGCGACAGCGTGCGCTTCGGCGTCACCGTCACCGATCCCGATGGGGACCGGGTGGCCCTGAAGCTCCTGAACCCTCCGTCCGGGCTCGTGTTCGATCCGGTGCGCGGTGGCCTCGCGCCGGTCACGCGCCAGGTCTCCTGGCTGGTCCTGCCCGGCAACGGGGGGCCCCAGCGCCTGTGGTTCGAAGCTCGAGACAACGGACGACCCTCCCAGGTCGTGCGCGCCTTCCTGGACGTGCGCGTGGCCGGCAACTCCCAGGTCTCGGGGCTCATGGTGGGCGACGTGACCGGAGACGGCATCGACGACGTCGTGGGGGGCGCCAGCCTGGCCGACGTGGGCGGCGTGACGAACACCGGGGCGATCTACGTGTGGGCCGGAGCCAGCGTGCCCAGCGGAGTGCCGACCGCGACCTTGAGCGTTCCGGGAGCGGCCGCGGAGGATCGACTCGGGCTGGCCAGCGGCCAGGGACTGTTCCTGGCGGACGTCACCAACGACGGCGTGCTCGACATCGTCGCGGCGAGCTCGGGCGCGGACGTGGGAGGCGTGTTCGACGCGGGAGCGGTGTACGTCTTCGCCGGGGGGGGAGCCCTGACGGGGAGCGTGACCCCCACGGCGACGTTGACCGTGGCGGGGGCGGTGGTCCTGGATGGTCTGGCGAGTTCGGACGGCCAGGGAATTCAGGTCGGGGACGTGACCGGCAACGGCGCCCTGGACCTGGTCGTCGGCGCCGAGCTGGCCGACGTGGCAGGCGTGGTCGATGCCGGGGCCGTGTACGTCTGGCAGGGCGGTGTCGGTTTGAGCGGGAGTCCCGCGCCCCATGCGACGCTCACCCGGCCGGTCCCCGTGGCCGGGGATCAGCTCGGGGATGCGAACGGTCAGGGCATCCTGCTCGAGGACGTCACCGGCGACGGCGTCTTCGACGTCATCGTCGGCGCGCAGTACGCGGACGTGGGGGGCGTGGTCGATACCGGTGCGGTCTTCGTGTGGGAGGGCGGCGCTGCGCTGACGGGGACGCCCGCGCCCGAAGCGACCCTGCGCGTGGCGGGGGCCTTTCCCGACGACCGCCTGGGCGTCGCCACGGGACAGGCGATTCAACTGGCCGACCTGACCGAGGACGGTGTGCTCGACCTGGTCGTGGGGACCTACCTGGCCGACGTGAGCGGCCTGCAGGACACGGGCGCCGTCTACCTCTGGGAGGGAGGTTCGGGGCTGACCGGCACCGTCTCTCCCCTGGCTTCGTTCTCCTTTCCCGGGGTCGAGGACCAGGTGGGTTTCGTGCTCACCGGACAAGGGGTCCAGATCGCCGACGTGACCGGCGACGGGGCCCTGGACGTGGTGGCCGTGGCCGACAGCGCCGACGTGACCGGACATCTCTTCTCCGGCGTGCTCCACGTGTGGGCCGGCGGGGCCGGGGTCAGCGGAAACAAGAACCCGACGGCGACCCTTTTCGCCGGCGATTCGCGCGCCTTCGACTTCCTCGGACGGGCTTCGGGCCGGGGCGTGCGCCTGGTGGACCTCTCCGGGGACGGAACGCTCGACGTCGTGGCCGGCGCGCAATTCGCCGACGATGGCACGAACAACGACACCGGGGCCGCCTACGTCTGGTTCGGCGGGCCGGGGCTGAGCGGATCCCTGGCGCCGACGGCGACCTTCCGGGTCCCCACGGCCCTGGGGTCGGACAAGCTCGGCCGAGCCTTCCAGGATGCCCTGCATGCGGCCGACGTGACCGGCGACGGCGTTCTCGACCTCGTGATCGGTGCCATCGAAGCGGACGGCAGCGTCTCCGACGCCGGCGCCATCTACGTCTGGCACGGGAGTCCGACCCTGACGGGCACCGTGGCCCCGAGCGCGACCCTCGCGGTCAGCGGAGCTTCCCTGGACGATCGCCTGGGCTTCGCCGCTGGCCAGGGCATCCTCATCGCGGACGTTTCCGGCAGCGGGACCCTGGACGTGATCGCCGCGGCCCAGCAGGCCGACGTCGGCGCCCCCGACGCGGGGGCCGTCTACGTCTTCCGCGGGGGGCCGGGGATGAGCGGCTCCGTGTTGCCATCGGCCACGTTGCGCGTGGCCGGAGCGGTCGCCTCCGACCGCCTGGGCGACACCTCCGAGACCGCGGTCCAGCTGGCGGACGTGGACGGCAACGGTCGTCTCGACCTGATCGTCGGAGCCCAGCGGGCCGACATCGGCGGCACCGCGGACGCCGGAGCCGTCTACGTCTGGTTGGGGCAGGGCTCTCTCCTGGGGACGACGACTCCCTCGGCGAGACTCTCGGTTCCCGGAGCTGCGAGCGGCGACCGCCTCAGCTTCGCTGCCGGACGCGGCGTCCTCCTGGCGGACGTGACCGGCGACGGCGCGATCGACATCCTCGGAGGCGCGCAGTTCGCGGACGTGGGCGGGGTGACCGACACGGGGGCCGCCTACCTTTGGAACGGTCCCGTGACGGGCGATGCCGCACCGCTCTTGACCCTGAGCGTGCCGGGCGCCGTGAGCGGCGATCAGCTCGGCCGCTAGGCGCGATTCTGGCAGCCGGGCCCGGCTTCCACATCCCCGCTTTCTTGGCGGGGAGATCAAGTCGGGCGCGGAGACCTGGCGATCCCCGCGCCCGCCATCAGGAAATCGCGATCAGCGGTCGGTCGTCGGCCGGGCCAGGAGAGCCTCGAGGTGCTCCAGGCGAGCCTGCCAGGCGAGGCTGACCCGTTGCTCACGAAGCAGGGCTTCGATCTCCCGCGTTTGCCGTTCCATCTCGGCGCGTAGGGTTTGGTTCTCGTTCCGCAGTTCCCGCAGGGCTTCGACGGCGAGGGCCTCGAAGCCGCGTACGGTCAGACGCTTGAAGCCGTCTTCGCCCTCCTCGACCCAGTCGGGCAACACGCCCTCGACCTCCTGGGCGATGAAGCCGATGCGTTCGCCTGCGAGCTCGCCGATCCCCTCGGGATCCTTGTACTCGTAGGTGACGCCGCGCAGCCCGAGCAGGGTCTCGAGAGCATTCTCGAGATCGGCCACGTTCTTCTTCAGCCGCAGGTCGGAGGCGTTGCTCCAGGCACCGCCGCCGGGCTTGCCGGCCGAGCCGCGCACCTCGAGCAGGAAGCTCGGCGTGGCCGTACCGATGCCGACGCGGCCGGCGTGGGTGACACGCAGGCGTTCCTGGGCGTTGGTGCCGATCGAAACCGGCCCCACCCCGCCCGTGGCGAAGATCTGGAAGCGGTTGTCCCCGTTGGCCTCCGCCTTGTAGCCGACGTGGGCGGTGCGCTCTCCACCGTCCTGGCTGAACTCGATGCGGGCGTTGTCGAACTCGTTCAGGTCGTCGGTGTCGGCTTCGATCGTGACGATGGCGGACTGCTCGTTCCTGACGTGTACGTCGCTCGTTGCCGCGTGCGTTCCCACACCCAGGCGGCCATCCGACTGAATCGCGGTGCCATCCGGGGAGGTCGACTGACCCAGGACCCCGACGGTTCCCTTGCCGATCACGCCGTGCTCATCGCCCCTGCCCAGGACGCCGACGCCGTTGGGGATGGGGTAGTTGAACCCCGGGTTGGCAAGGGACTCACCCAGGACTCCGACGCGGATCCCACCGGCGTAGCCCGTGCCCCCGATGCCGTGGACCCCGACACCCCCAGGGAGGTCCGTGTTCACGTAGCCCCCCATTCCGCCGCCGCGGCCAACCACGCCGGTTCCTCCGCTGCCGCCGTAGTTGCCATCGATCGTTCCCCCGGTGGCCTCGAGTCCCGAGGCGGTGTAGAAGAAGCCGCGCCCTCCGTAGGCCTGGATGCCGGGGCCCGCGCCAAGGAAGTC
>JAUIEE010000206.1 GCA_030428965.1 bacterium
CACGCGGTCATCGACGAGCGCCCGACATCGCTCGCCGCGCTGCTCGGTGACGTGTGCTCCGTCGTCTGGCCGCTCGCCACGAAGAAGGGGCTCGAGCCCGTCCTCGGCGTCTCGCTGCGGCTCCCTCGGCGCGCGGTGCTCGATCAGCGGCGTGTCCGCCAGATCCTCCTGAACGTCCTGGGAAACGCGGTGAAGTTCACCGCCCGCGGACGCGTCGCGCTGTACGTTCGCAGCCGCTCGAGCACCTCCCACTGGCGCAGGGCCGGCTGCTCCACTTCCTCCCCGTCCACGCTCACCGAGTCCGGGCCCGGAGCCGGGGCCGGGGTCGAGCTGGCCTCGCGGTCGAAGACCCAGGGGAGCACGAGCCCGAGGGCGAGCAGGATGCCCACGACCATCATCGGGGCCCCCCAGCCGCGGATCCTCCAGGGGCGGCTGTAGAGGATGCCCGCGAGCAGGCTGCTGTCGATCAGGAGCATGGCCTCGGGCGGTACGCTGACGTTCGAGCCGAAGCAGCCGCAGTTCGATTCATCGGCCGCGATCTGCAGGAACAGGACCGCGTCGAACACCAGGAACAACAGGACCAGCGGTACCCAGCCGATGCGCGGTCGGAGGAGCCCCAGGAAGCCCAGGCAGAGCTCGACCGAGATGGCGAGCTTGTAGGTGAGTCCCAGCCCGAGGGGGGAGAGGGAGCGGACCGCTTCGGGCAGGTCGGCGGGGGTGCCCAGGAAGAGCTTGAAGCAGGCGCCGGCCAGGACCCACAGGCTCGCCAGCCAGATGAGCAGCACGGCCGGCGTTCCTCTTCGTTCGGTGGTCTCGGAAGTCATCAGGGCCTCATGTCGCGAGGGGGCGCGGATCTTTCGCGCAGGAGCATAAGCTCCCGTCGGTCCCTCGGCGAATCCCTGGCCCCGGCCCTCAGGCCGATTCGTGCAGCCAGGTCTCGGCCTGGGCCGCGTGGCACCTGGGGCAGGTCGTCCGGGAGGCCGGGCTGCCGCTCTGCTCGGCCAGGTAGCCCTCGACCCGTCTCCAGTACTCCTCCCGGTGACGCAGGCTGCGGCAGCGAGGACACATCGGGATCAGGGCGGACAGCTCCCCGACCAGGTGCTCGGAGTCCTGGAAGTGGGTCGCGCGGGCCCTGCGCTCCACGGCGGCGGCCACGTTGTCCCGGAGGTGGATCGGGTCGATCTCCGTCGAGAGCACGTACCCGGAGGCCCCGGCCCGGACACACGAGAGGGCGTGCTCGACGTAGGCCGGGGAGGTCAGCAAGAGGACCGGCATCTCCGGCGAATGCCGTCGCACGCGCAGGAAGGTTTCGAGGGCCGAGCTACCGGCATCGGCCTGGATCAGGACGGCGCGGAAATTGCCGTGCTCCAGGCATTCGAGGGCCTCGGCGGCCGACTCGACGTGGAACATGGGGGTCCGGTCGAAGTCCACCTCCGGAGCACGAAGGCAGGACTCGATGCGGTTCGCCCAGAAGCTATCGCTCAAGACGAGGAGCGCCCGCGGTCCGAAACCGCTGCGCTCGGAACAAGTTCCGTAAGCCATGGGGGGGGCTAGGGGGATGCGAGGGGCTGGATGGATCGAGATCGGGACAGGATCTCTCAGCGGCGCGGTCCGAAGGGGAGAGTTCGGCATCCTGACGAGCCCTCCCCGGGCAACTCCACTGGCCGGAATCTCCGGCTCAGGTAACATCGACAAAGCGCACTTTTCCCTGTACGGCCCGCTTCGAGATTTCCGGTTGGCAGGTCGGTAAGTCCTTGCCCAGCAAGGTAGATCCTGCCGGCTGAGCGATTTTTCATGCGAGGCGCCGGACCAGGGAAAACCCCCGCTTCTGTCGATGAATCTCTGGACCGACCTGCTCCATCGCGCGGACCGCAGCCCGGATGCCCCGGCCTGGGTCGAAGCGGGAACGGCGTGCAGCTACGAACAACTGCGAGCCCAGGTCGTGTCCCTGGCGGGTCTGTTGAAGGAGCAGGGGCTCGGACGCGGCGATCGCGTGGCGATCTTGAGCGAGAACTCGCCCTTCTTCCTCCAGGCCTACTTCGCGGCCGCGGCTCTGGGAGCCGTGCTCGTCCCGCTCAACACCCGCCTGCACGCCGACGAGCTCGTGGGGTGTCTCGCAGATAGCGGGAGCTCCTTGCTCCTGGCGTCCGAGCGGCTGCGTGCGCCGGGCGAGGAGGTTCTCGAGCGCACCGATGGTCTGCGCGCCATCCTGCTGGAAGACGAGCCGAGAGCGGAGGGCGCGCCCCGGACCTGGCCGAACGTCGGACGGGACGACCCGGCCCAGCTCTACTACACCAGCGGGACGACCGGGCGGCCGAAGGGCGTCATCCTGACCCACGCCAACGTCGGCAGCCACGCGCGCAACGCGGTCCGGGAGCTTGGCCTCGGGCAGCAGGACCGCTGGGGTCACATCGCGCCCATGTTCCATCTGGCGGACGCCTGGGCGAGCTTTGCCATCACCCTGGCCGGAGGGACCCATCTGTTCTGTCGGAGCTTCGAGCCGCAGGCGGTCTTCTCCCTGATCGCGGACGAGGGCATGACGATCACGAACCTGGTGCCGACCATGCTCGCCCGGCTCGTGCGCTCGCCGCGGGCGGACGACACCCGCATGGATTCCATGCGCATGATCCTCTCCGGCGGTGCGTCGATCGCTCCTTCCCTGGTGCGCGAGGTGCTGCGCGTGTTTCGCTGCGAGTACGTGCAGACCTACGGAATGACGGAGACCAGCCCCTACCTGACCCTGGGGCTCCTCGACGGGGAGATCCGGTCCCTGTCCGAGTCGGAGGTGCTGGCCTACCGTTGTCGCACGGGGCGGGCGTTCCGGGGGATCGAGCTCGAGGTGGTGGACGAACGGGGAGAGAGAGTGCCGGCGGACGATGAGACCGTGGGCGAGATTCGCGTGCGCGGAGGTTCGGTCTCCCCCGGTTACTGGCGACGACCCGAGGAAACCGCGCAGGTGTTTCGGGACGGTTGGCTGTACACCGGAGATCTGGCGGTGATCGAGCCGCGGGGCTACGTCAACATCGTGGATCGCCGCAAGGACATGATCCTCAGCGGTGGAGAGAACGTCTATTCGACCTAGGTCGAGAACGTGCTCCTGGCCCACCCTGACGTGATCGAGGCAGCCGTCATCGGTGTGCCCGACGAGGAGTGGGGGGAAGCGGTTCTGGCGGTCGTCGTTCCAGGGGAAGGCGCGCGGCTCGCGCCCGAGGACCTGATCGCCTTCTGCCGCGGGCACATCGCTGCCTACAAGGCGCCGAAGGCCGTGCATTTCGTGGAAGAGCTGCCCAAGACCGGATCGGGCAAGATCTCCAAGGCGGCCCTGCGCGCTCGCTTCCGTCCGACCTAGGGCGGAAAGGAGTTGGAACCTGGGGCGAGGCGGGTTCAATGAGCCTCTGCCCCCTTGGCCCGCGACCGGAGGAGTGCTCTTGGACTGGTTGAACGACCCCAATGCCTGGATTGCCCTGGCGACCCTGACCGCGCTCGAGATCGTCCTCGGGATCGACAACATCGTCTTCATCTCGATCCTGACCAACAAGCTGCCCGCGCATCAGGAAGCCAAGGCCAGGAACCTCGGCCTCCTGCTGGCCCTGGGCGGCCGCATCGTTCTGCTCCTGTCCTTGAGCTGGATCATGCGCCTGACGGCGCCGCTCTTCACGGCCCTCGGACACGAGATCTCCGGCCGCGATCTGATCCTGATCCTCGGAGGTCTCTTCCTGCTCGGCAAGGCGACCCACGAGATCCACGACAAGCTGGAGGGCAGCGAGGAGGGCGGCCGCAAGGTCGAGCAGGTGACCTTCGGCAGCGTCCTGGTCCAGATCCTGATCCTGGACCTGGTCTTCTCGCTGGACTCGGTCATCACCGCGGTCGGGATGGCGGATCAGATCGGCGTGATGGTCACGGCCATCGTGATCGCCATCGTGGTCATGATGCTGAGCGCCCGCGCCGTCTCCGACTTCATCCACCGCCATCCCACCGTGAAGATGCTGGCGCTCTCCTTCCTGCTCCTGGTCGGGGTGGCTCTGATCGCCGAGGGCATGGAGTTCCACATCCCGCGCGGCTACATCTACTTCGCGATGGCCTTCTCGGTCTTCGTGGAGCTTCTGAACCTTCGCTTGCGACGTTCCAGGAGTCCCCTCGTCCTGCGCGGAGAACCCCAGCTCTCGGAGGACTCCCCGCGATGAAGCCCGTTCGCACGCTCCTCCCTTCGCTCTTCTCCCTGGGTTGTGCCCTTTCCCCGGCCCAGGCGGCGCCGGTGGGGTTGGCGCGACAGGCGGTCGTCGCTCCCGAGCAGCACCTGGGGCGCCCCCTGGGCCGGGACTTCGAGCTGGCCGACTGGGCCGAGGTGACGGGCTACTTCGACGCGCTCGCCTCCCAGAGTCCGCGGGTGCTGGTGGACCGAGTGGGGGAGACCACCGAGGGGCGTGAGTTCCTCCTTGCGACGATCTCCAGCGAGGAGAACCTGGCCGAGCTGCTCGACGAGGCCTTTCCCCCGAAGAGGAGCAGGAGCTGCTGGCCAGCGCCAAGCCGATCGTGTTCATCTCGATCGGCATGCACTCGACCGAGACCGCCGGGCCGCAGTTCGGGATGGAGTTCGCGCATCGCCTGGCGACTTCGGACGAAGAACCCTATGCGAGCGCGCGGGAAGAGCTGGTTTGCCTGATCGCGCCGTGCCTGAATCCGGACGGCCTCGACCACGTCGTTTCCTGGTACCGCGAGACGGTGGGGACGCCCTTCGAGGCGAGCGGCCTGTTGAAGCTGTACCAGTACTACGCCGGTCACGACAACAACCGCGACTGGTTCATGGTCTCCCAGAACGAGACTCGCATCGTGACCCGTTTGCTCTACTCCGAGTGGTTCCCCCAGGTCTACTGGGACGTGCACCAGCAGGGCAGCACCCGCGAACGCTTCTTCGTTCCCCCGTTTCGGGATCCGCTCAACCCCAACCTCGATCCCGGGATCATCGCAGGTATCGGAGAGATCGGCACGCGCGCCCTGTTCGACATGACGCGCGAGGGCTTCACCGGCGTGTCTACCGGGGTGACCTACGACATGTGGTGGAACGGCGGCAACCGCAACGTGCCCGTGCGCCACAACATCATCGGTCTCTTGACGGAAGCCGCTTCGGTCAACCTGGCTTCCCCCCTGTTCTTCTCGCACTCGGACCTGCGCGCGCCCCGGGGCCTGGGTGGCTACGCCCCCTCGAATCGCTTTCCGGCCCCATGGCCGGGCGGCTGGTGGCGCCTGCGTGACATCATCGACTACGAGCACGCCTTCGGTCGGAGTCTCCTGGGGACCCTTGCCCGCGAGCCCCGCCTGTGGCTACGGAACGCGCTCGACGCGGCGCGGCGTGCCGTTCTGCGGGGCAGCGAGGACGTGCCGCGAGCCTGGATCCTTCCGCGGGACGCTCGTGACCGGGGGGCCGTGCGTCGCCTGGTCGACGCGCTTCTCCTGGGAGGCGTCGAGGTTTCCGTGGCCGAGGAGGACTTCGAGGCGGACGCTCGCAGCTGGCCCGCAGGTTCGATCGTCATCCGACGGGACCAGCCCTACGGCCAGCACGTGAAGGACCTGTTCGAGGTGCAGCGCTACCCCGACGGAGATCCTCCCTACGACGTGGCCGGCTGGAGCCTTCCGCTGCTCCTGGGGGTCCGAGCGGTCGAGGTGATGCAGCCCCTGGAGGTGCCGTCGCGTCGGATCGAGAGCAGCGAAGAAGCCGTGCAGGCTCTGCCCTCGAGCCTGGAGTCCGAATGGAAGGACGCCGGGGACAGCGACGTGTGGCGTGCGGTCTTTCGCCGGCTGGCCGAGGGGCAGGCGGTCCGCTTCCTGGACGGGCGCTTCCGCTTCGTCGAGGACGATGACGGCGAGGGGGTTCTGGTGGAGCGGCTTCCTCGCATCGGCATCTACTCCCCGTGGGCCGGGAACATGGACGAGGGCTGGATGCGCTATGCCTTCGATTCGTTCGAGTTGCCCTTCGTCTCCGTGCGCAACGAGATGATCCGGGCCGGCGAGCTGGGAGACTTCCTGGACGTCCTCGTGCTGCCGAGCCTGCGCGGCAGCCTGCTCGAGGACGGACGTGACCCCGGGACCATCCCGCCCGAGTTCGCCCGCGGACTGGGCCCGATGGGGAGCGTGGCCGTCCAGGACTTCGTGCGTGCCGGAGGACGCTTGGTCACGGTGGGGCAGTCGTCGGCCTGGGCGATCGACCTGTTCGACCTGCCGCTCCTGGACGAGGCCCGCGGCGAAGGCGCGGGAGAGTTTTCCTGCCCGGGGAGCATCCTGCGGGCGCTTCCTGAGGAATCGGTGTTCACCGCCGGCGCTCCCCGATCCCAGGCCCTGTTCTTCTCTCGTTCTTCGGCCTGGAGTCAGGTCGAGGAGGAGACAGAGACCGAGCTCGACGTTCTCCTGCGCTACGCACCGACACGTCTTCTGCTCTCGGGCTGGATCCGCGAACCCGAGCAGATCGGCGGGCATGCGGCCTGGGTGCGTACGCGGCAGGGCGAAGGCAGCGTGCACCTGTTCGGCTTCCGTCCCCAGTACCGAGGCTGGGCCCAGTCGAGCTTCCACCTGCTCTTGCGCTCCCTCTTGCTCGACGACTAGGCCGGGCGGCCTTCCCCTCCCGTCGTTGCCACGCGGGGGGGAAGGCCCGGCGCTGCGGCCGCCGTCGAGCGGGCGATGGGATCGGACGCGGTGGGTGGTCCTCATCCCCTGCAGCGCATTCTGGCCGGGACGATGAACCCCGCATCAAGGGGAGAACAAGCGGCGCGAAAATCAGTAGGGAGCGCGGTCATCCTTGGCGCGCCACAGCTCGAAGGGGCTCAGCCCTTCCTCGGCCAGGGCCCTCACCATGGACAGCTTGCGCTCGTTCGCGGGCAGGGCGAGCTCTCGGTAGAAGTGCTCGTCGTCGAATCCGGCCCGGGCCGCGTCTTCCCGCGATGCGGCGAACCAGGCGCGTTCGATGCGCGCCCAGTGGATCGCCCCCAGACACATCGGGCACGGCTCGCAGCTCGCGTAGAGCTCGCAGCCGCTCAAGCGGTGATCCCCCAGGGCCGCGGCGGCGTTTCGAATGGCGACGATCTCCGCATGGGCCGTGGGGTCGCTCCCGGGGACGACCCGGTTCGTGCCTTCGCCCACGATCTTCCCCTGGCGCACGACGACGGCTCCGAAGGGGCCGCCTCCGCTCGAGATCGACTCCCGCGCCAGCTCGATCGCCCGGCTGAGAAACTTCGTGTCCATCGGACTCACCCTAGCGCCTCTACGCCCGGTCTCCCAACCGATACCATGGAGGCATGGCTCGCGAGTCCTCCGCCTCCGTGCTCGAGATCGTCCAGGGCGACAACCTCGACTACCTGCGCGGTGCGGCGCCGAAGAGCTTCCAGCTCGTCTACGTCGATCCGCCCTTCAACACCGGCAAGCGCCAACGCCTGGCGCGCACGCGGACCGTGCGGGACGACCGGGCGACACGCGTGGGGTTCGGGGGGAACCGCTACCGCTCGAAGGTCGTGTCTTCCGTGGAGTACGAGGACAGGTGGGAGGACTACCTGGGCTTTCTGTGCCCGAGACTGGAGGAGGCCATCCGGGTCCTCGACGGTACGGGCAGCCTCTTCGTTCACCTGGATCCGCGCGAGTCTCACTACGTGAAGGTCGAGCTGGACCGCAGGCTCGGTCGGGACCACTTCCAGAACGAGATCATCTGGGCCTACGACTACGGCGCGCGATCGAAGCGTCGCTGGTCCCCCAAGCACGACACGATCCTGTGGTACGTCAAGGACCCCAAGCGTTTCACGTACCGCTACGAGGACATCGACCGCATTCCCTACCTGGCCCCAGGACTGGTGGGCAAGGAGAAGGCCGAGCGCGGCAAGACTCCGACCGACGTGTGGTGGCAGACGATCGTCAGTCCCACCGGCAGGGAGCGCACGGGCTATCCCACCCAGAAGCCCCTGGCCATCCTCGAGCGCATCGTCAGGGTCCATTCGAATCCGGGGGATCGCGTGCTCGACTTCTTCGCGGGGAGCGGGACGACCGGCGAGGCGGCTCTCCGGTGCGGCCGCTCCGCGGTGCTGGTCGACTCGAACCCCGAGGCCGTGCGGGTCATGCGGGAGCGCTTGGCCTTCGCCGATCCCCGCTTCACCCGTCTGGACGCCTCCTCCGAGGGGTGCCTCTCCGGGCCCGATCCCGCGCGCGAAGCCTCGGATTCGACCTCCGAGGGTGCCTAGGAGCCTCCCGGGCTTGGGAAACCCGGGTCAGATCGCTAGGCTTCCCCCGTTCCCGGGCAGCTCCCGCCCCAGAGCGGCCCGCTCCCCGACGACCAGCTTCTCACTTCGAGGAAGCACCCATGCTGATCGAAACCCTGCTTTTGAGCCTCTTCCTCGTGGGCGATCCTGTGGCCCCTGCCGAGGGAAGTGAGGAGTGGCTCGAACTCGACCGCGAAATCATGAGCCTGGCCCCGCGCGCCGTGTCGAACGGCAACGGGCCCCATTTCACCGGGTTCTTGACCACCACCTACGCCCTCAGTGACGGGGAGATCTTCACCGGCGGCGGCAAGGACATCTCGGGTGTCGACATCCGCCACGTGCGTCCGATCGCCACGGGAGACATCGGCAAGTGGTGGTACGAAGTGTCGATGGAGGGGGGGGACGGCTCCTTCGAGCTGCTGGACGCCTACGGCGTCCGCAAGGTCAGCCGGCACGCCTACCTGACGGTCGGCCAGTTCAAGCAGCCCCTCCTGCACAGCACCTTCCTGCGCCGTCAGAACCTCCTCTTCTTCGACCGCACGGTCAACGGGGAGGAGACCGACGATCGGGACATCGGCGTGATGCTGGAGGCGGCCGTCGGGCCCTTCGATCTCTACGGCTCGATCCAGAACGGAGTCGATGGCAAGGCCGACAACCTGCTCTTCACCGGTCGCGTCGCCTACGACGTCATCGGAGACGTCTTCCGGACCCACGAGGGCGCTCGCAACCAGGCGGAGGGAATGAACCTCGGGGTGGCTTTCGCCGGCGCCTCCGACGACGGCATCG
>JAUIEE010000207.1 GCA_030428965.1 bacterium
GACTCGGCGACGCGCCTCGTCTCTTCGCTGCGCAGGCGCGCCGCCGACCACTCGATCCAGGCTTGTTCGACCTGGTACCACACGGACCACTCCGCCTCCAGAACCGCCGCTCGTGCCGCCACGACGTCGGCCGCGGCCAGGTCGCGCTCTGCGCCGAGTCGGCCCGTCAAGGGGATCGAGAACGCCAACCCAGGCGAGATCAGCCAGGGATCGGGAACGTCCTCGGCGATGCGCAGCACGTTGAAGGAGAGCTGCGGGTCGGCGAGCAGGCCCGCGTGCTCCGCTCCCGCCGCTTCTCGTCCGGCGCTCAAGCGAGCGACCCTCAGCCCGGGGTTGTAGGCCAGGGCGACCAGTCGCCCTTCGTGCAGGTCGAGGCCATCCGAGACGTCGAGCTCCACGGCCTCCCCGTGCACCTCGAGCTCCAGACGCTCCAGGAACCGTCGCAGAGACTCGACCTCCGGCACTCGCCCGTGCCAGGCAGCCTGGTGTGCGGCCGGGTCCAGAGGGCGGGGTTCGTAGCTCTGGCAGGACGCCAGAGCCAGGCCGGCGAGAGCCCCCAGAACGGGGATGCGTCCGCCTTTCAGCGGCGAGCCAAGCCCTGGGTTACCCGGTCTCCAATCGCGGTCTCTTGTTCGTGCGTTCCCTAAGCGCTGCCCATTCAAATTGCAGCCTCCATCGTTTTCCCGAATCGGTCCCGGCATGCCAATGCCGGGTGGGACCTGCACCGGCCTGTGGCCTGTGCAAGCTCGACACGTTCAGGAAACGACGGGAGGCGCTCGAGGGCTGGCTACGGCCCTTGGCGGAGGTGACCTGGGGCCCGGATCCGCCTCGTCCGAAAGCGTGAGGGAAGGGGCGAGGAGAGCATCGACCGCAGTCGAGCTCGCAGGTGGAAGCGCGATGGCGAGGAGAGTGGCCGTCGGAGCCACCGCAGGTTCCTTCACCTGGTCGCGATGATCGTCGGCCGGATGGTGCCGGTGACCGGTATCCGAAGCAGGAGCATGATGGTGGTGGCCACCATCGGCCGGACCGTGCTCATGCTCCCCATGCGCGACGCTCTCGTGGGCATCCTCACCCGGATAGGTGTGGCAATACCAGGCGAGGTGAATCGGAACCAGGAGCGGTTGGAGCACGAAGCACACGGCCACGACCGCCGCCGCGATCGCGTTCTTCCTGTGTACTCGGTCCGACGGCGTCATGCTGAAAGGCCCTTCCTGGGGGTAGGCAGACTAGCGCAGGCGACAACCCCACGGAAGTGGCGCAGACGAGATCGCCCAGCTGGCCTCTGGAGGAAGGTCCTTGCCTATTTCGGCTGTCCTCCTCGATCCCTTGAGCCGAGCCCTCGGACAGGGCTTTCCGAGCTCGTACCCTGGCCACGGCTGCGGCCGAAGGGCTGGAGCAAGCCACAGCAATGGTCGGGGCGAGAGGATTTGAACCTCCGACCTCTGCCACCCGAAGACAGCGCTCTACCAAGCTGAGCCACGCCCCGACCTAAGGCCAGGGAGGGTAGGGTGCCCGGTGGAAGCCGTCAAGCTGGAAAGGAGCGACCGGAAGGGCCTGAGGGTGAGCTCGGCCAGGTCCGTCCGGCGTAGGCGTCGGGCCTGGGACCGGACGGGGCCAGCCCCTATCCCGGCCTCGGTCCACGTCGATCGAGCGGCGCGGCCCGCCCGGGCGCCTAGCGGCCCAGGTCCACGAAAACGCCGCCGTTGTTCTCGGCCAGGCGGCGCATGAAGTCCTTCTCGAACTCGCCGATCGCGATGGTGTGGATCACGACCTTGCGCAGGTCGTTCACGGTCTCGACCTCACGCAGGATGTCGTCGGTATCCACGAAGCGGCCATGGGACGGTCGGCCATCGGAGAGAAAGAAGACCGTGTCGACGGAGACCTCGTAGTCTTCGCCGGCCTCGCTCGAATCCTCCACCCCCAGGGCGGACATCAAGGCTGCGTAGGAGTTCGTCTTGCCCGCCTCGAGATTGGCCATGCCCGTCAAACCGACCGCGGCGAACTCTTCCTTCGAGGCTCCGCCGATGGCCTCCAGGCGCTGGGTCCAGCTGGTGGCGCTGGACTTGTTCAGCACGTTGGCCGGGACGAGCCGCTTCTTCCAAGGCTTCACGTCGGTCGCGAAGGAGAGAATGTTGAAGCTCACGTTGGGGTCCAGGCGCTCCACGGTGCGCGCGAGCTCCGTCTTGACGATGTCGAGGCGCTGGAAGGAGGGGTAGGACCCTCCCTCGAATCTGTGGCGCTCGACGATTTCCTGCTCCATCGAACCGGACACATCGATGACGAACAGGATCGAGCGACTCGGTGTGGTCACGCCGTGGTAGCTGACCGCGTTCGGATCGGGTGTGTAGACCGCGGCCGACTCGGCCTGCTTCTGCCGCAGGCGTGCGAGCTCTTCATCGGTGGGCATGACGAAGCGATCGCGGTAGAGCGACCAGAAGTTCTGCCAGCCATCGAGGCGGTCGCGGAAGCTACGGCCGGTCAACTCCCCCAGGGCCGCCCCGATATCGGAGACCAGACGCCCCTCCTCGACCGCCATGCGCTCGATCAGAGGTTCGATCGAGTCGCGGTGGCGCACCCGGCCCAGGGCGGCGATGCAGCTGGCCCGAACCTGCCAGGCCTCGTGCCCGAGGTTCTCGAGGGCCGGCGCGAGCACGAGCTCCGAGCCCAGGTGGGCCAGCCCATCGATGGCCTCACAGCGAACCGCGACCTCTCCATCGGCGCACGAAGGAGCGATGCGGGAAGCCACGCCCTCTTCCCCCGCCCCCACCAGGGATTGAATGGCCGCGCGACGCAGCTCCCAGGACGGAGACTCCAGGAGGGGTGCCACGGCCTCCTGGCAGCCCGGGTAGGCCCCCGCCCGAATGGCCCCCAGGAGACCGGCCTGGATGCGCTCGTTCGACTGGGAGACGAGCTCCTCGAGCATGTGGTCGATCGGCGGGCGCGTTTGGAAGCTTCCCAGGACGCGCACCGCCGCGGCGGCCACCTCGCCGTCCCGGTCCTTGAGGACGGGAACGAGCACGTCCACGACCCCCGGGCTCTCGGTTCCCAGGAGGGACAGCACCGCCTCGACCCGGGTCGGCGTGTCCTTGAACTTGCGGAAGTACTTCTTGAACTCCTTGACGATCTCGTCGTCCGCCGCGCTGGTCGGGACGGCCGAGATCAGGGACGCCCACAGGGCGACGAAAAGGAGGAGCGGCGTACGAAGGGGCGTGGATCTGGACATTCGGGCTCGTGAAGGGCAGCGGAACCTCTCCCAGGAGGTCCATAGCCTACACGAGCCCGTGCGGTAACCGGAGAGCGCCGGGAAGCCGGCGCCAAAATCCTAGCGTCCGACGATGATCGCCCGGGAGGAGCCCACGGGCTCGATCTCGGGGTTGAGCAGGGTGATGCGGCCGGAGCCGGTCGTCAGGGTCACGTGCTCGCCGTCCACTTTCAGGACGCGGCCGTAGAGGGCTCCGCCGGGCACGCGCACGCGCACCTGGTCCCCCGAGCCGATCCCCTCCAGGTCGAAGTTCGCGTTGGCCACGACCTCGGGCATGCGCTCGATCGAGGTGATGCGACTGCCGTCCAGGCCGATGCGACCGGGCTCCGCATCGATCCAGACCCGATTCTGGCCGATGGCGAACAGACGGCCATCGAAGACCGAGCCGGCGTCGAGGTGGGCGCGCACGAAGCCGACCCGGGGGGTCATGACGCGCGTGGGCGAATCGAGCGCGTCCATGGGCACATCGGTCCCGCGCCAGATGATGTCCAGGTCTCCCCGGTTCGCCCAGGCGGACTCGGTGGGCAGGTCGGAGATGTCGAAGGGCTCCGCGCTGGTCGTGGATCCGAAGGAAACCGGCTCCTCTTGCGCCTCGGTTCCTTCCCCGAACAGGTTCTTCAGCCCGTCGAACATCGTCGGAGCGCCGTTGCCCGAGGCGATCGGCTCCGAAGGCGCGATCGGCTCCTGGGGAATCACGTCGGGGGTGAAGGACTCGACCGGAGGCTCGACTTCGCCCCCGTTCGACTCGACGACCGGGTCCGCACTGGCCACCTCGGTCGGAGCAGGCCCACTCGGTCCAGGATCGGCGACCGGCTCCACCTCGGTGGATGCCTCGCCGCCTTGCGCCGTCGCGGGGGTGTTCGTCTGGGTGCCGGTGGAGGGCACCGGGCGCGGGACGCTCGGCCCCTGGGCGACCTGTTGGGTCCCCAGGAATCCATCGACGTGCTGTTTCAGGTGTTTCTCGTACAGGCCGGGACCGTAGAGGTAGCCGGCGTAGCCGCCGCCTCCCAGGAGGATCATGAACAGGAAGACCGTGACGAGAGGACTCTTGCGCTCGGTCGAGCCCTCGTCGAACTCGTCGACCATCTCGCCGATGGCCTCGTCGAACTCTTCCTCGTCCGGGGCTTCCTCGTCGTAGTCCTCGTACTCGTTCTCTTCGTCGTAAACGTAGTCTTCCGCGTCGACGTCTTCCTCGTCCACGACTTCGTCCTGCAGGGTCAGGTCGGCCGTGGGCATGGCGAAGTTGGGGTCCGAAGCCTGCTGCGAGGGATCGAAACCGGTGTCCAAGCCGAGGAAATCGCCGGCGTTGTCAGCCCCGTCGAAGCCCTGGGAAAAGACCTCGCCCGGGGAGACTTGACGGGCGCCGCTGGCGGGTCGGTTGCCGTGGCTCGGGTCTTCGTGCGCTTGACCTTCGGGTGCGCCGAAGGGGTTCGTCGGGGGGAATGCGTTCGGATCGTTGGGATCGGGCATGGCCTGGGCCTGCGTTCCAAGTACGTCTAGTGGGGGACCGTTCGGTTGTGGACCCCTGGGGCGGGGTGGCTTTCCTATCGGCGCAGAACGGCCCGGGACCCGAGGGGCGTTTTGGAAAGAAAGTGCGATTCCCTGCGAGGACGCCGGTTTCCGGGCTCCCCCGCGGGGCCGCCGCGTTGACAGGCACAGGAGCGGCACGTTACGAGGGGCCCATGTCGAAAGTCTTTCCCGTCCTGGTGGTCGCCGGGTTCCTGATCCTGGGCTTGATGGGCCTGCGAGCCTTCCGCTCTTTCAAGGAGGGAGCTCCCCGGCTCACGGCGGCCGCGGAGGCCTCGGTCCCGGCCGGCGAAGGGCTGCCCGATCTTTCCGGAGCCCAACCCCAGCGCATCGTCGCCGCCAACGCGGCCTGGGTGGATCTCCTGGCGAAGCTGGTCCCCACCGAGAGGATCGCCGCGATTCCCCGTGCGGCCCAGGACTACTCCATCCTGGCGGTGGACGATGTGGGGTGGGACGAGGTAGCTCGCTTCGAGGGCTTCACGGCGGAGACCTTGATCGCCCTCCAGCCGGACTTGATCCTGGCCCACGCCTGGCAGAGTCTCGACACCCTGGACATCCTGCGGGAGGCCGGGGTTGCCGTCTGGGCACCTCCGCTGCCGCACACCTGGTCCGACATCGTGCAAAGCGTGCGGTCCCTCGGAACCCTCCTGGAGCTCGAGCCGGAAGCCGAAGAGCTGGTAGGCGAGCTCGAACGAAGGGCCCAGCGCCTGGCGCGCCGTGCACGCACGGGGGAAACGGCTCTGTCCTATTCGAATCTCGGAACGGGGGGCTGGGCTGCGGGGAAGGACACGACCGCGGACATCCTGTTCGAGCTCGCCGGCCTGGAGAACGCGGCCTCGATCGCCGGTCACGTGGGACACCAGAACCTGGACCTCGAGGCCTTGATCACCTTGGACCCCGACTGGATCGTCGTCGGCACGACCCGGGGTGCGGATGGCCGCTCTCCGACCCTGGACTATCTCCTGGGCGAGCCCGCCCTGTCGGGACTGACGGCCCTGACGCAAGACCGCGTCGTGTCCCTGGCTCCGCGCTTGTTCACGACGGCCTCGATCGAGCTCCTGAGCGCAGCGGAAGAGCTGGTGCGACGGCTCGACGAACGCAGCGGCAGCGAAGCGAACGGAGAATAGCGGGCAAGTCGAGGCCCGCCCGCCGGCAAGGCGCCGACGACGACGCTGCTGCCCGGCGGCAACTAGCGACGCCGGAGCACGCGGTGCCCGCCCTGGCGCAGCGTGAGTCCGGCGGCGTCGAAGTGCTCCAGCAGCGGGATCAAGAACTTGCGCGAGGTCTTCAACCGATCGCGGAGCTCGGGGATCTCCAGCTTGCCGTTGCGCTCGCAATTCTCCCGCACGGCCTCCTGGGCCTCCTCGTACACCCCCCGCGCCAGCCAGAGCTCCCCGCCGACCCGGACGGCGCGCTGCTGGTCTTCCAGCACTTCCAGGGCCTGGCGCAGGTTCCCTTCAGCGCTGCGCGTCTCGCTGGCGAGCTCATCGACCGAGGGTGGCTGGAAGCGTCCCGCCACGAGCTTCTCCTCCACCGCCCCCACCAGGCGAACCAGCTCGGAATCCAGCTCACCACGGCCGGCCACCCGGAGCTTGCCACCCGGCAGCTGCACGAGGGCGCCGGCCTCTTCTTCCAGGTCGAGCAAGAAGGAGAGGAAGGCCGGCTCGAAGTCCGTCCGACGTCGCAGCTCGATGGTCTCGACCAGGCTGCGGTGGCTGGCTTCCTCGAACCAGGCATCGATGGACGCCCGCAGACGGGTGCGTGCGCGCTCGAGCGGATCCACGTGAATCCAACGCTCCTTCTTCGCGGAACGAAGTCGCCCCTCGCTCTCCAGCTCGGCCAGCACCGCCTCGACCTCGCCCCGCTCGCGCTTGATGGCCACGGCCACGTCCTCGGTACTGAGGAAGCCGGCGCCTTGACGGGCCAGGATGGCCTCGGCCAGGGTTGCGGGACTCCCCAGGCTCTCCTCCTGGTGGGAGAGTTCCTCGAGCACGAAGCCCTTGAAGCGCTTCAAGCGGTAGCGGCTCTCCTCGAGGATGACGCCGCCCCCCAGGGTGAGGGCCGGGGACAGGAGCCGCAGAATGAAGCGATCCCCGGGGGCACACACGACCGGCTCCTGAACGCGCACCTGCACCAGCCCCGACTCGCCGGGAGGGATCTCTTCACGATCCAGGATCACGACTTCACCGGGCGCGTCCGCGGTCCCCGTGTGGAGTCGCACCGACATGCGGTTCCGGACCGGCCAGCTCAGGCCGGGCAACACGTGAATGCGGGCCGCGACCATCCTCTGGGGGCTGAAGAAGTTCGGGGTAGCGATCACGTCGCCGCGGCTCACGAGCTTGTGGTCCACATCGGACAGGTTGATGGCCGAGGAGTGCCCACTCCGAACGACCTCCGCCTTCTCCCGGTAGGCGTTCAGGCCACGCACCTTGGCGGACTGTCCCCCCGGCAGCACCTGCAGGGTGTCTCCGACACGAGCCTGACCGCTGACCGGGATGCCTGTCACCACGGTGCCGAAGCCGCGCTTCGAGAACACGCGCTGGATCGGCATGCGAAAAACGCCGTCGGCCCGCCGGGGTTCGGCCTCGGCCGCCATGGCGAACAGCTGCTCCTTCAGGGCATCCAGCCCCTCCCCCGTCTTGGCCGACACGCGCTGGATCGGGGCGTCTTCCAGGAAGGTCCCCAGCAGGTTCTCGCGCACGTCCTCCTCGGCCAGCTCCACCAGCCCCTGCTCGACCAGATCCACCTTGCTCAAGGCGACGAAGCCCCGCTCGACGCCGAGCAGCTGCATGATCTGCAGGTGCTCCTTGGTCTGGGGCATCACTCCGTCGTCGGCGGCCACGACGAGCACCACGAGGTCGATCCCGGAGGCTCCGGCGACCATGTTGCGGATGAACTTCTCGTGCCCGGGCACATCGACGATTCCGACCAGCCGGCCGTCGGGCAGCTCCAGGGGCGCGAAGCCCAGGTCGATGGTCAGACCGCGTTCCTTCTCCTCCTTGAGCCGGTCCGGATCGACTCCGGTCAGAGCCCGCACGAGCGTCGATTTGCCGTGGTCGATGTGCCCGGCCGTGCCGATGACGATGGGTTGGATCTCCATGGGGAGCCGTATGCTACTCTCCCGCCGGAGATCTCCCGTGCGTTTCAACACCCTGCGTCCCTGGCTCCTGGAAACCTTCGGGCAGCCGGTCTACCGCGTCGCCCTCGACGCCGGCTCGACCTGCCCGAACCGCGATGGAACCCGGGGCCGCGGAGGCTGCGTCTACTGCGACGTGGAGGGTTCGGGTACCGGAGCCCTGCGCCGGGGCCTGGAGATCCGCTCCCAGCTCGCCGAGGGCATTCGCAGAGTGGCCCGCAGGGATCCGCAGTTCGGCGTGATCGCCTACTTCCAGTCCTACTCGAACACCTACGTGGACCTCGGTCGCCTGGAGGAGGTCCTGGAAACGGTCGACGGGCAGCTCGGCCAGCCGGTCGTGTGCGTGGCCCTGGCCACGCGGCCCGATACCCTGCCGGACCAGGCCCTCGACCTGCTGGAACGTCTTCGCGAGAAGGTCCCGGTCTGGATCGAGCTGGGCCTCGAGACCGCCGACGACGATCTCCTGCGGGAGATCAACCGGCTCCACACGGTGGACGAGTTCCTCGAAGCGGTGCATCGCTGCCACGAGCGGGACTTCCTGACCGTCGGGCACGCCATCCTGGGCCTTCCCGGTGACGGCCGCGCCGGAGCACGACGCACGGCCGAGGTCCTGGCTCGCTCCGGGGTGTCCGGCGTCAAGGTTCACCACCTGATGGTGCTGAAGCGGACCCAGCTGGAGGCCTGGTGGAAAGCGGGACGCGTCGAGCCCTTGACCCCGGAGACCTACGTCTCCTGGCTGGCGGACTTCGTGGAGCGGCTGGGCCCCGAGCAGATCCTGCACCGCATCACCGGCGATTCGCCGCCTGAGAAGCTGGTGGCCCCCCACTGGAAGACCCACAAGAGCGAGATCCGTGAGCTGCTCGAAGCGGAGCTGGCCCGCCGAGGCACCCGGCAGGGGTCGGCCTGCTCCAGGGGCGAAGCCCTTCGGAGCTACTCGGGCAGGTAGAGGATGCGGTTGCAGCTCGGGCAGGTGACCAGATCCATGCCCCGGGCCAGCTTGACGTACACGTTGTTGGGTACGTTCACGAAGCACCCCT
>JAUIEE010000208.1 GCA_030428965.1 bacterium
GCCGAGTCCATGGACGCGCTCGTCCGCAGGGTGACGGCGCTCGAGCAGCGCGGAGAAGTCCAGCGCACCGAAGCCGTCCTCTTTCGCGCCGAGCAGGCGCGGCGCCGCAACCTGCTACGGGGCCTGGAGGGCGAGAGCGCCTCGGCGGAACAGCTCCTTCGATCCTTGCTCGGCCTCGCGCCCGAAGCTCCAGTCGAGTTCCTGCCTGCACTGGGCGACGAGTCTGGAGCACCCTCCCTTGCCTCGAGTCTGCCCGACGCGGTCCGTTCGCGGCACCCGAGGCTCGCTCGGCTCCGCAAGGAGTACGACGTGGCCGAGGAGGCTCTTCGGGTCGAGATCAAAGGCCAATACCCCGACCTGACTCTGGGGCCCCTGTTCGAATCGGAAGGAGGGCAGTCCAGGTTCGGGATTTCGGGGGCCATCCCCCTGCCGTTGTTCAACGCGAACCGTCGAGCCATCGCCGAGGCGAAGGCCGAGAGAGAGATTGCACGCGCGAGCTTCGAAACGGCGTACGAGACGCTCGTGGGGCGCCATGCGGCAGCCCGGGCGAGATGGTCGGCGGTGTCCGATCAGCGTGCGGACCTGGAAACCTCGCTCGTTCCACTCTTGGATCGACAACTCGAAGACGCCTTCGAGCTCCTGCGACTCGGTGAGGGGACCGTGCTCGTGCTGCTCGAAAGCCTCGTGCGCGCCAACCAAACCAAGCTCGACCTCATCCATGCCCGCTCGGCGGAGGCGGCGGCCCGGGCTGAGGTGGCTTATCTCGCCGGGCCCGAGGCCCATCGTGAGCCGTTGGAGGCCACGGAGGAATAACCCATGACTCTCATTCGACAGCTCCTCCTCTTCGTGCCCCTGGTCGCGCTGGCGGCGTGTAGCCCTGCGTCGGAGCCGAGCGCTCCGTCCGATTCCGACTCGCCTACGGCCCAATCCGCTGAGCCGACCAACCGAATCGACATCCCCGCGACGGTGCGGCGCAACCTGGGGATCACCTTCGCCCAGGTTCAGGTCCGAGACGTTGAGCACACGCTCCGGGTACCCGGAGCGTTCGAGCTGCAGCCGCTCGCCCGTCACGAGTACCGCATGTCCCTGCCGGGAAAGGTCCAGCTGCTCGTCGACCAGTACGACCCTGTTCAGCCGGGGACCCCGCTGTTCCGGTACCAGTCGCCGTCCTGGCCCGAGCTCCTGCACGAGATCATCCAGGGGGAACAGGCGATCGAAGCCGCGCGCGCCGAGATCAAGGTCAAGCTGGCCAGCCTGGACGAGACCACGGCCCGGCTGACCCGCGCACGCCAGCGTATCGAGGATCTCGCTCAGGCCGACTTCAAGAAGGCGGACCTCGAAGTGCAGGCCGCGGACCTGGAGGCGGCATTGCCGCGGATCCAAGCCGAGGTCGAGCTGGCCGAGACGCGCCTCGTCAATGCAGAACGCACTCGCAAGCACGCGCTGCATCGTGCGGCCACGGCTTCGGGGATTCCCGAAGACGAGCTGGATTCCGAGTTCTCTGCGCCGGATGCGGGGAAGAATACGGAGCCGAAGTACCACTCCATCGATTGGATCGAGGTGCGAGCCTCGGAGCCGGGTGTCGTCGAGGCGCTCGCGATCACGGACGGAGCCTTCGTCGAGCCTCCCTCCAGGGTGCTGTCCACCGTCGATCCGGAGAGGATCCGCTTCCGCGCCTTGGCCCTCCAGGCCGACCTTCCCAAGATCTCGGGCTCCCGCGCGGCGCGAATCGTCCCGCCTCCCACGCCCGGCTTCCCGATGGAGGACGGAATCCCGGCCGCCATGACCTTCGGGCTCGAAGCCCATCCCGAGGAGCGGACCATCACCCTCATGGCGACGCCCACGGAGACCGCCGATTGGATTCGTCCTGGAGTCTCCGCCTTCCTCGAGATCGTCACGGAATCGACGCAGGGCCCCGCCCTGGCCGTGCCTCGGTCGGCCGTCGTCCAGGATGGCCTCACGCACCTCGTCTTCCGCCGTGACCCGAGCGACCCGAACAAGGCCATCCGTGTCGAGGCGGATCTGGGGGTCAGCGACGGTTTGTGGGTGGTGCTCAACAGCGGAGTCATGCGCGGCGACGAGGTGGTCCTGGCCGGGGCCTACGAGCTGAAGCTCGCAGCGCAGCAGAGCAGGGCCTCTCAGATGAGCGGCCACGTGCACGCCGACGGTAGCTTCCACGACGAGCACTAAGGAGGCGTCTCGTGCTCAAGAACCTGATCCGATTCTCGATCGATCACGCTGCCCTGGTGCTCGTCCTCGCGGGCGTTCTGCTGGGATTGGCCGCCTATCGGCTGCCCAGTACGCCCGTGGACGTTTTCCCCGAGCTGAACGCACCCACGGTCGTCGTGATGACGGAGGCTCCCGGTCTCGCCGCGGACGAGGTCGAGCAGTACGTCACGTTTCCCGTCGAGGCGGCGGTCAACGGCATCCCGGGCGTGCGCCGCGTGCGCACCTCCAGCGCGATTGGCCTCTCGATCGCCTACGTCGAGTTCGAGTGGGGGCGAGACATCTACCGGGCGCGGCAGCTGGTCTCGGAGCGACTCGACACGGTCCGTGAGGACCTTCCCAGTGGAGCGCACGCCGAGATGACGCCCATCACCTCCATCACAGGCGAGATCATGCTGCTGGCCGTCTCCTCGCCTGACGGCCGGAAGGGGCCCTTGGAGCTGCGTGCCTACGCCGAGTTCGACCTGCGCAACAAGCTGCTCGCCATCCCGGGCGTGGCACAGGTGTCCGTCATCGGGGGGGAGCTGCCCGAGTACCAAGTGCTCGTCCAGCAGGACAGGCTGCGTCTCTACGATCTCACCGTCGAAGACGTTGCGCGCGCCGCTGAGTCGGCCCACAGCACCCTGAGTGCGGGCTACCTCCCGGACGTGGGCAGCCTGGAGCTTCCCATCCGCCAGAGCGGGAGGGTGCGTTCGGTCGCTGACATCGCTGGCACGATGGTCAAGATCCACGAAGGCGCAGCGGTCACCATCGGCCAGGTCGCCGAGGTCCAGCTCGGCGCGGCACCCAGGCGGGGGACGGGGGCCGACGGCGGGAATCCGGCCGTGGTCATGACGCTCCAGAAGGCTCCGGGAACCAACACGCTCGTGATCACGGACCAGGTGGATGAGCTCCTGGATGACCTGGAGCCGAGCATGCCCGACGGCGTCGAGGTCAACCGCCAGATCTTCCGCCAAGCGGACTTCATCGAGCTCTCGGTTCACAACGTCGTCAAGGCGCTCCGGGATGCGGCCATCATCGTGTCGGTCATCCTGGCGCTCTTCCTCCTGAACGTCCGCACCACTCTGGTGACGCTGACCGCGCTCCCGCTGTCGCTGGCCGCCGGACTGCTCGCTCTGGACGCACTGGGCGAGACCATCAACGTCATGACTCTCGGAGGCCTTGCGATCGCCGTGGGCAGCCTCGTGGACGACGCGATCATCGACGTGGAGAACGTGTTCCGCCGCCTGAAGCAGAACGCGAGCCGGAGTGCCGAGGAGCGCCGTAGCAAGCGAGAGGTCATCTTCGACGCGAGCAACGAGATTCGCCCTGCCATGGTCTTTGCGACGATCATCATCGGGCTTGTCTTCGTGCCGCTCATGTTCTTGGGGGGCATCGAGGGGCGCTTCTTCCGGCCGCTCGGGATCGCGTTCGTGGTCTCGCTCCTGGCGTCGCTCGTCGTGGCGCTCACGGTGACGCCGGCGCTTTGCCGGTTCCTGCTGCGGGCGGATCCGACCGAGAACGAGGCGAGAGACGGGTTTCTCGTGCGCGGGCTCAAGCGCATCTACGAGCCGATGATTCGGCTCGCCCTGCGCCTTCGCACCCTGGTCCTCGGCCTGGCTGCGGTGGCCACCGCTCTGTGCCTGTGGCTCGCATCGACCTTCGGGAGCTCGTTTCTTCCGGAGTTCAACGAGGGGACCTTCACGGTCGGGTTGTTCGCGCCACCGGGCACCTCGTTGGCGGCCAGCGACCGCATGGCCTCCGCCATCGAGGACCGTCTGCTGGAGTTGGAGGGGGTGAGAACCGTGACGCGTCGGACCGGTCGAGCTGAGCGGGACGAGCACGCGGAGCCGGTCAGCAACTCCGAGATCGACGTGACGCTCCTTCCGGGGTTTCCCAAGGAGGCGGTGAGGGCGGATGTGACGCGCGTCCTCGAGCAGGTGCCGGGGATCACGACCAATGTCGGCCAGCCCATCGAGCACAGGCTCAGTCACATCCTGTCCGGAACCCCGGCAGCGATCGCCATCAGCATCTACGGCGATGATCTCGGACAACTCCGTGCGATCGCCAAGGAGATCGAGGGAGAGCTCAGGGGGCTCGCCGGAGCGCGTGACGTGACGGCCAACCGGGAGGTGATGATCCAGTCACTTCCCGTGGAGTACAGGCCGCAGATGCTGGCCGCCTATGGCTTGAGTCCGCTCTCGGCTGCACGGCAGGTCCGTGACGCGGTCTTCGGTGTGACCGTCGCCGAGGTGAACGAAGGCGTCCGAAGGTACGCCCTGGCGGTGCGGCTTCACCCCGACGGCCGCGACGAAGTGGCCGACCTGAAGAACCTGATGCTGCGCGGAGCCGAGGGAGCCCTCGTGCGGCTCGAGGAAGTTGCGGACATCGGGCCCGAAATGGCCTCGAACCTCATCGCGCGCGAGAACTCCCAGCGCAAGGCGGTCGTCTCGCTCAACGTGGACGAGGGAGCGAACCTCGGCCACCTCGTTGGCGAGGTTCAGAAGCGGGTCGATCCGATCGTCGAGCGTACCGGATACACGGTCAAGTACGGTGGACAGTTCGAGGCGCAGCAGTCGGCCAGTCGGGCCATCCTGCTCTTCAGCGCGGTCGTTCTGCTCGTGATGCTCGTCCTCCTGGACCTGGCTGTCGGGTCCCTGCGCGTCTCTCTCCTCGTCCTGATCAACCTACCGCTTGCGTTGATCGGCGGAGTCCTGGCCATCTTCCTGACCGAGTCGCCGGACCTCTGGAGAAACGTGGGCGGGCTCTTCGGGCGCGCGGAGTACACGGCGCCGGTGCTGTCGATCGCGAGCCTGGTGGGCTTCATCACGCTCTTCGGGATTGCCGTCCGAAACGGAATCCTGCTCGTGAACCACTACAAGTACTTGCTCGACCACGAGGACTGCTCGCTCTACGAGGCCATCGTTCGCGGCTCCATGGAGCGGCTCGTCCCCATCTTGATGACGGCCCTGACGGCAGCCTTCGCGCCGCTTCCGATCGTCCTGGAGGGGGACCAGCCGGGCAACGAGATCCTGAGCCCGCTCTCGGTGGTCATCCTGGGAGGCCTTCTCACCTCGACGTTCCTCAACCTCGTTCTCGTGCCCGCAGGATACGCCGCGATCCACTCGGTTCGTGAGCCCTCTCTCGGTGAGGGAAGCCCCCCGACCGTGATCCCCAAGGATTCCTGAACGACCAAAGAGCCATGAAGCACGCATCTCTCATCCTCGTTGGCCTCTCACTCTTCTTCACCGCTTGTGGCGGATCGGACGAGCCCGGCTCCCAAAGCAAGAAGGTGCAGGGATCGATTCCGGCCAAAGCCCTGTCGCATACGGAGGCAGAAGAAGATCACTCCCACGCTGAGGATTCGCTGGGCACCGTCCAGGTCGGCGACCTCGATGTCGAGCTGGCCCAGGGGCACGGCGGAATCGAGGCGGGCAAAGAAGGCCACCTCGTCGTCAAGCTCCCGTACTCCGACAACGGATCCACGGTGGTCCGCGCCTGGATCGGCACCAAGGACCGCACGCTTTCGTACGTCGGCAAAGGGCAGTACGCGCCATCCCACGACGACTACGACATTCACGCCTCGGCGCCGAATCCGCTCCCGGAGAATCCAATGTGGTGGATCGAGATCGAAAAGCCCGACGGGACCAAGTCGGTCGGCTCGGCCAAGCCTCTCTTCGAATAGGACGCCGTGAAAGGCGGGAGCACGGCACCGGACCCCTTCGCCGTTTCTGGCCTTGGGAGTTGCTGGACCGAACGTCCTTAGATCCGGGGTCCCGGAGGCGTTTCAGGAGTCACCGTCTTCCTGATGGTGGTGGTGGTGCCCGGCACCGCCTTCCTCGTCGGGATGGTGATGCTCGTGGGCATCGGCGTGGCCGTCCCGGCCATGATGGTGCTCGTGCTCGTCGGCGTGGCCGTCCTCGCCGTGATGATGTTCGTGCTCATTCGCATGACCATCCTGGCCATGGTGGTGCTCGTGCTCGTCGAGGTGGCCGTCGGCACCGTGGTGGTGATCATGCTCGGAGGCGTGGATCCTGCGCGGACCGTTGGAGGCGCAGGCGGGGGAAAGAGCAGCCAAGATCGATAGGGCCAGGAGCTTACGGTTCACGATGGGGGCCTCCTTGGAGGTGCTTGGGTGACAGAACGGGAATCAACAATGCCGGTCAGGTATCGGAGGTTCCAAGTAGGGTGGGTTTTCCTTCGCCAAGGAGAGGCCGGGTCGGTGAGCTTCGATGTTCGGCCGATTTTTGGTTTTGCTGCTTGACGGAATGGGGTGTGGGCTCAACGCTCTATTCCGTGAGGGACTCTCTCCAGAGCGCCTTCCGAACCCACGGAAGCCGGATTCGGGTCACGGAACTGCTGGTCCTCGTGCTGTTCGTGGTCGGACAGCTGAGCGCCACGGTCCACCATTCCTTCGTCGAGCACACGGTGTGTGCCGTCGATGGGCAGCTGGCCCACGGAGAGCACGACCACGACCACGGGGCCCAGGACGAGCTGGCCGAAGAACGGGACGCCCCGGTCGACGGCCTGCGGCTGGCCCCCTGGCAGCCGGACGAAGGGCACGACGCCCACTGCTCGGTCCCGACGGTCTCCGAAGAGCGCCAGGCGCTGTTCGCCGTCGTCCTCGAGCGTTGTGAGGCCCGTCCCGCACAGGCCTCGAGTCGTCCTCTGCACTCCCAGATCGAAGGCAGTCTGCTGCCCGTCTATCGGTTGGCGCCCAAGCAGTCGCCGCCCGTTCTTGCATAGAGGCGAGCTCCCCGCCCACGGAGGGAGCTCCGGCCCAGGGCCGGTGATGTTGGCGATCGCCATGTCGATCGCCCGTTCGAGTCCGCCGGACTCGGTTGCACCAGGTGACCCCTCTTCCTCTATGCGCTCATGCAGCTCACACAAGAACATTCCTGCTCCTCCGCCCGTCGGAAGAGTCTCTCGATCGACAAGAAATCATCCGCTCAGCCATACAGATCCTGGGATTCCGGATCCTGCCCGCTGGAATTCGAGCAGGTCGTAGCGCCTTATCTCCCTGACATGCTGCGCGCAGCCCAGTCCATCTTGGGCTGCGGTGACCTGGCCTGGGATGCGGTCCAGGAGACCTTGCTCCGGGTCTGGGGCAAGGGCTGGCTCCCCGGCGAGCCCCTGGGCGCCCTCGTCCACCTGACCGCACGCTCCAGCCTGCACCAGCTGAGGTGCCAGAGGCGCCGCAGCTTCCACGAAGCCAAGGTGGGGGAAGAGTACGAGGCCTGCTGCGCGGAAGACCCCCTTGCAGCCCTGGAGAATACCGAACTGGCCCAGAACGTGCGCCGGGCCCTGAGGAGCCTGACGGACGAGTACCGGGTCGTGCTCGAGCTCTACGAGTTCGGCGGTGAGAGCTACGACGCGATCGCCGAGCGTCTGGGGCTGCCTGTCGGAACGGTCCGCTCGCGCCTCAGCCGTGGCCGCGCCCTCCTTCGGGACCGTCTTCAAGCCGACTTCGAGGCGGCGTGATCACGATGAGCCTCCGCCTTCTGTCTTTTCTGCTGTTCTCGTCCTCGCTTTGGACGCCGGTCCAGGTTGCCCAGGTCTCGGCCCAGGGCGCCGGCGAACCGAGGGTCCTGGTTGAAGCCATGCACGATCGGCTGGTCTTCGACGAGGACTTCACCCGCTTCGCCGTGGGGCGCTCCGAGATCCTGACGGTCGAGCCTCTCAACAACCGCGAGCTGCTCGTGTTGGGGAAGAGTCCGGGTCGCACGAGCCTCTTTGTGTGGTTCTCGGGCGGTCGCACTGAGAACCTGCTCTTCTCGGTCGAGCCCGACTATTCCCTCTTGCGTTCCGCTCTGGCGGACATTCACCCCTCCATCCAGGTGGAGGTGGCACCCGACAGCTCCACCGTCGTGTTGCGGGGTCTGGTGCCGGACTTGAGCTTCTCCCGCGCCGCGGAGTCCGCTGCGGCGGCCTACGTCGACTCTCGGTCTCGTCGCAAGGAGCTTCCGATCGTGTCTCCTCCCGAGCAAGGCGAAGGCGAAGCCGGCGGGGAAGTGGAGGTCCTTCCTACCGAAGGGGTCGAGGAGAGCGTCGTCATCAACCTGATCCAGGTGGAGAAGCTGCCCGCCCTTGCGGACGAGAAGATCCGTCAGGCGCTCGAGCCCATGGCCGGATCCCAGGTGACGGTGCGTCGGATCCAGCAGGGGGACTTCCCCAGCGATGCGAGCGATCTGTTCGTGCTCGAAGGGACCGTTCGCGATCAGGTCACCCTCTCGCGCGTTCTGTTCGTGGCCTCCCGGGCTCTGCTCGGGGACGCGGGGGCCGACGGCACGGACATCCGGGTCCTGGCCGATGAGGGCGGAGCCCTGACGGACGTTCGGGACCTCTTCGGGGCCGTCAACGCGGGGCAAGGGGGAGGTCAGCAGGGGATTGCCCTGGGGACCGTTCCCGGCCTCGGGGGGGGAGGCGGCGGGCGAGGTGGTCAGCAGCTGGTCAACCGCATCGGGGCCAACCTGGGGCGAGCGAAGGTGATCGAGGCTGCGGCCGGTCGCATCCTGGCCATGATCAACGTCGAGAACCTGCCCCTCGTGCGGGTGGACGTTCGCATCTACGAGGTCAACCTCACCCGCCTGCGCCAGTGGCGTAACGACCTGACGGTCCTGGGCTCCGACTTCGATCAGAGCGCGCTTTCCCCTCTGCCCATCGCGACCGTGCTACAGGGGGACGGGGCTGCCTCGGTCGCGCAGGACGACCTGCAGGACATCTTCGGATTCTTG